>JBJEIR010000097.1:0-3399 GCA_051877215.1 Acutalibacteraceae bacterium
CGAGGGATTTACGGCATACCACCGCCTCCCCTGTGTAAGGGGAGGTGGCACGGCGCCAAGCCGTGACGGTGGGGTTGACGCCTGCCTCCCTCTGATGAGGGAAAAGGGAGAGAAACTGCAGCGGATTTTTACCTGTTTCCGATCAATACAGAATGTTATTATTCTCTCCCTCAGTCACCTGCCCAGCTCCCTCGTCAGAGGGAGCCAAGGGATTTACGGCATGCCACCGCCTCCCCTGTGTAATGGGGAGAGGGGGTTGACAACACAGCATTCGGGGCACACCAAAGCCTCCCTCTGATGAGGTAGGCCGGCAGGAAAAGATCGTTTTTTGTCAAGCTGAATCGGCAGCCGAAAGCATTGTTTTCGGCTGCCGATTTTTAATTGCTTGGCGTTTATTTTGTTTGCAGTGCCACTGTGTCACCCTGCTTGACAACCTTGATGGCGGCGGGGGCGTCGTCTCCCCGCTCGACAAGCAGCATGGCAATCTGATCCTCCACCCTGCGGCGCACGGTATTGCGCAGATCACGGGCGCCCCGTTTGCCGTCGGCGGACTGCTTGGCGAGCACGCCCGCCGCCTCCGCCGTCCACGAAAAGTCGATTCCCCGCTCGGCAAGCGGCGCTTTGAGCTCTTCGAGCATCAATTCGGCAATACGGGCAAAGCTCTGCGCAGACAGCGGCGAAAAATAGACCACTTCATCGACGCGGCTGATAAATTCGGGGCGCAGAAACTCCCGCAGTGCTTTTTCCGCTTTTTCGCGGGACGCCTGTGCGTCGGATTTCCCGAAGCCCATCAGGCTTTCCTGTATTTGGCTGCCCGCATTGGAGGTCATCACAATGACCGTGTTTTCAAAATTCACCACACGACCGTGAGCGTCGGTGACGCGTCCCTCGTCGAGAATTTGCAGCAAGATATTGAGCACATCGGGGTGTGCTTTTTCAATCTCGTCAAACAGCAGTACCGAATACGGCTTGCGGCGCACCTTCTCGGTGAGCTGCCCCGCCTCGTCATAGCCGACATAGCCGGGCGGCGAGCCGATCATGCGCGAAACCGCATGCTTCTCCATAAATTCCGACATATCCAGCCGGATCAGCGTATCCGGCGTATCAAACAGTTCGCGGGAAAGTACCTTGACCAATTCGGTTTTTCCGACTCCGGTCGGTCCGACAAAGATGAAGGACGCGGGTCGGCGGCGAGCACTGATCTGTACGCGGCTGCGCCGCACCGCCGCCGCGACAAGAGACACCGCTTCGTCCTGTCCGATGATCTTTGATTTCAGGGCGTCCTCCAAGGAGGCCAGCTTGGCAAGCTCGTTTTCCTGCACCTTTGCGGCGGGGATTCCCGTCCACAGCTCGATGACCTTGGCAAGGTCTTCCGCCGTCACAGGCGCCTTGGTGGCGGCATCACGGATTTTGTCCGCCGCCTCTTCGATCTTAAGCAGCTCCGAATGGATGTTGGCCATTTTTTCATAATCGACCGATTCCGATTCCATCTCGGCTTTTTCTTCCTCCTGCAAGCGGGTGATCTCCCGTACAAGCGCCGCATATCGGTCGGCAGTCTTATTTTTAAGCGCCGCCGCCGCGCACGCTTCGTCGATCAAATCAATCGCCTTGTCGGGCAAAAACCGATCGGTGATATAGCGCTCGGACAGGCGCACCGCCTGCCGCAAAAGCGCATCCGACAGCGTCACACCGTGAAAGCTCTCATAATACGAGCGCACGCCCCTCAGAATGGCCACCGTATCCTCAATCGACGGCTCCTCCACCGTCACGGGCTGAAAACGGCGCTCAAGCGCCGCATCCTTTTCGATGTGCTTGCGGTACTCGTTGAAGGTGGTGGCGCCGATCACCTGCAATTCCCCGCGCGACAACGCCGGCTTCAAAATATTGGCGGCGGACATACTGCCCTCTGCATCCCCCGTTCCGACAAGATTGTGCACCTCGTCGATAAACAGGATGATGTTTCCCTCCGCCTTTACCTCATCGACAAGCCCTTTGATGCGGCTCTCAAACTGTCCGCGGAATTGCGTACCCGCGACCAGCGCCGTCAAATCAAGAAGCTGAATTTCTTTATTTTGCAGTCTGGCGGGCACCTCTCCTGCGGCAATGCGCTGAGCCAGTCCTTCGGCAATCGCCGTTTTTCCGACGCCCGGCTCACCGATCAGGCAGGGATTGTTCTTTGTGCGGCGGGACAGAATCTGCACCACACGGTAAATCTCCCGATCGCGGCCGACAACGGTATCCAGCTCACCCTTTTTGGCGCGCGCGGTCAAATCGGTACAATACTGAGAGAGAAACCGGCGCTTTTTTTCCTGCTTTTTGTCCCGCTTGGCAGCCTTCTTTTCATCGACGCCCGTGCCTTCCTCCGACGGCTTTTCACCCGAGGCGCCTGCCGCATGCGGTGCGCCGCCGCCGAACAAATTCTGAAAGAACGGAAATGTCGCCGCGCCGCCCGGATCGAAGGAGCCGTCGCCGTCCTGCGCCATCTCCTGCATTTCGCCCATCATCTCACCGAGCTGCTCGTCCATCTGCTCCAGATCCTCGTCCGAAATGCCGAATTTATCCAGCATATCGTTGACCGGTTTGATATTCAGTTCCTTTGCACAAGTCAGGCAAAGCCCGTCATTGACCGTTTTATCCCCCTCGTTGCGGGTGATAAAGACGACCGCCGGCCGCTTCTTGCACCGTGAACACACCATGTTTGAAAAGACCTCCTTATTGTAAAAGCGACATATGCTCCTTCATTCCTTTGATTGGGAATGAAGCTCTGTCTCACTGTTTTTATCTTTTTTATTTTGATTGGACACCTGAATAAATAACATTGTATAGCGATAAAACGCAAACAGCATACAGCCCGCAACCAGCAGTACCAGCAGGCCGAACAGCCAAATCGGCATATTCCAGCCGAAAAGCAGCGGCGGCGTCGGCTCGGGCGGGAAGGCGACAAACATCGCCATGGCAAAATAAAAGACAAAGGTGCTGACCTTTCCGTACCACCGTGCCGCCTGCACCTTGGCGCCGCTGTTGAGCAGCACCAGCGCCCCGACCGACTGCAAAATCTCCTTGACCGCGCAGACAATCAGCAGCGGCCACAGACGGGGCATCCGCACGGCGAGGCACAGAACGACCGTCACCTGCGTCAGCTTGTCGGCAATGGGATCGAGAATTTTTCCGATCTCCGTGATCTGATGAAAGCGGCGGGCGATCATGCCGTCAAACAAATCGGTCAAGCCGGACAGCACCAGCGCCCCGATCGACCAATACAGCAAAACCGGATCCCGGTCACTGAGCAAATACAAGACCGCAAAAACCGGTATCAGCGCCAGCCGCAGCACCGACAGCACACTCGGAATCGTCCACACCCATCGAATACGTCTCATCGGCTTCTCTTCTCTCTTTTTT
>JBJEIR010000098.1:0-14046 GCA_051877215.1 Acutalibacteraceae bacterium
CTTTCGCATGATAGCCACGCCCTCAAGCACATCGTTCGCACCGTAGCAGCGCACCTTTGCGCGCTCGCCGTCGGAGAACGCCTTTTCGCGCACGACCTTCAGCTCGCCGGTGTAGAAATCGTAATCGGTCTCCACATAGGTGAAGCCGTTGATGCGGCTGATGATATAAGCGGCGTCCTTGCCCAAGCCGTTGAGGATGACGCGCAGCTCGTTTTTGCGCACCTTGTTGGCGGTGCGGGCAATGCCGATGGCGCCTTCTGCGGCGGCAAAGGATTCGTGACCCGCCAAAAAGGCGAAGCAGCCGGTGTCTTCACTGAGCAGCATTTTGCCGAGGTTGCCGTGGCCGAGACCGACCTTGCGCTGCTCCGCGACAGAGCCGGGCACGCAGAATGCCTGCAAGCCCTCGCCGATGACGGCGGAGGCCTCGGCGGCGTCGGTCACGCCGCGCTTGAGCGCGAGCGCCACGCCGAGGGTATACGCCCAAACGGCGTTTTCAAAAGCAATAGGCTGTACGCCTTTGACGATCGCGTCCACATCGATGCCTTTGGAGAGGCAGAGATCGCGCGCGGCTTCCATTGTGCCGAGATCGTTTTCCGCGAGGAACGCTTCGATCTTCGCCATGCGTCTTTCTTTTCCTTCAAATTTCACATCGTTCGCCATGGTGACTCCTCCTCTCATTCCTCACGCGGGTCAATGTACTTGGCGGCGCCGTCAAAGCGGCCGTACTGACCGATATTCTTCTTATATGCTTCGTTCGGCTCCATGCCGTGGCGGATATCCTCGAGCATCTTGCCCAGACGCACGAACTGATAGCCGATGACCTCGCCCTCTTCGTCGAGTGCGATCTTGATGACATAGCCTTCTGCCATTTCGAGGAAACGGACACCCTTGGCCTTGGTCGAGAACATGGTGCCGACCTGCGAACGCAGGCCCTTGCCGAGGTCTTCAAGACCCGCGCCGATGACGAGACCGCCCTCGGAGAACGCGGACTGGGTGCGGCCGTAAACGAGCTGCTGGAAAATCTCACGCATGGCGACATTGATCGCGTCGCACACAAGGTCGGTGTTCAGGCATTCGAGCAGTGTCTTGCCGGGCAGGATCTCCGCCGCCATGGCCGCGGAGTGGGTCATGCCGGAGCAGCCGATGGTTTCCACCAGCGCTTCTTCAACGATACCTTCCTTGACGTTCAGCGTCAGCTTGCAGGCACCCTGTTGAGGGGCGCACCAGCCGATACCGTGAGACAGACCGGAAATATCCGAGATCTGTGTGGATTTTACCCATTTTCCTTCTTCGGGGATGGGCGCGGGACCATGATGCGGGCCTTTTTTAACGACACACATTTGTTCCACTTCATGGGAATAATTCATAGTGGTACTCCTTTCACAGTTATAAATTACGCCATCAGTTATTATACCCGTTTCGGCGCGGTTTCGCAAGGGGTTTGCGCAACATTTCCCGCTTCTTTTTGATAAAAATCGGCAGCGGCGCCGCGCGCGCAAACGCCAAACGGCTGCTCCGCCGAAAGGGGCGAGAGGAGCAGCCGAAAAAAAGCGGTTTATTTTGTATTTTACAGGCGACTGCGGTCATCCGTAGGAAGCGGTTTTACCGGACACATAGTTATACAGGACTTTGGCGTCCTGTATTGACAGGGCATTGCCGTGGATGACAACATTTTTGAGCTGCGCGTCGCTGAGCGTCAGATCGCCGTATGTACAGCGGAAAAGCAGCATAACATCCATTTGGTCGGCTTTTCCGTCAAAATTGACATCTCCCGGCACATCGCTGTCGATCACCCGAAAGGAAACGACATACCGATATTCGCGGTAGGCGGTGGAAAGCTCGACGCACAGCGTGTAGCGTCCCTGCGGCAGCGTTTCAAAAGACAGCCCTTCCAAATTGGACAGCGCAAATCGCCGGCTGTTCGGCTGTGCCTCGGCGGTCAGCTTTTCGGATCCGCTTTCATCCAGCACACGCACGCGCACCGAGGTGAGAAAATCGTCCGAAGCGGCGCGTCCGCTGAGGGTCAGGGATTCGCCGCACAGCAGGGTTCTCGGCAGCGAAAAGCCGACCAGGTAAAACGCGTCCGTGCGCGGCAAAACGCAAAACGGATAGGAGCGTGAAAAGTCGCTGTAAGCGGTGGATGCGGTGAGCAGCAAGGTGTAATCCCCCGGCAGCAGCTCGTCAAAAGAGAGCGCCGGCAGCGAGGAAAGATCGCACCGCATGGAACGCGGCTGCATCGAAACGGCGTCGTATGTTTCTCCCGACGCATCGGTAATGGTCAGAGCGACCGAGGTCAGCATAGAGCTTGCCGACAAAAGGCCGCTGACCGAAAAAGCGGTTCCCTGCAAATAATCCGCCGGTTCGGAGAAGCCTGACAGATAAAAGGTGTCGGTACGCGCTGTCACGGTAAAGGGATAGCTTTGCAGATAGGTATTATAAGAAGTTTCGGCGTATACGGAGCAGGTGTAGCTTCCGGCACCGAGAGAGGAAAACGAAAGGCCGGGCGCAAGCTCGGACAGCGCACAGGACACGGCGTTCGGCTGCATGGAAGCGGAAAAGCAGTCGGTTCCATCCTGCGCGGTTACGGTGATGCGGACACTGCGCAGCACACCGTCACAGGACAATGTGCCGCCGATTGTAAAGCTGTTTCCCTCCACCAGCTCAGAGGGGAAACGCGGATCCTCAAGCGAAAAGGTTTCCTGCGGGGCAACGACGGTGAAGGGGAACTGCCACTGCCGGCTGCCCGATGCGGTGGCGGCGTCGATTGTGTAGGTGTAGGCTCCGAGCGGAAGCGTTTCGAATGCCAGCATGGAGCTCAGAGCGGACAGGGAATAGGAGGTGCCGCTCGGAATAGCGGTGGCATACAGACGCCGCACGCCGTCGCTGTCCGTGACCGACACATTGACAGAGGTAAGGGTGCCGGAGGAAGTGACGGTTCCGCCGACGGAGAAAGGCGTCTCGGCGGTAAGTGTTGAAGGGTATACGGCGTCTGAAAGGGAGAAGGTATCCGCTTTTGCAACCACGACAAAGGGATAATCCCACTCGCGGGAGGCGTTGGCGGAGCGGGCGGCGACCCGCATGATGTAGCTGCCCACGGACAAGCGGCCGAAAGAGACATAGTCGTCGAGACCCTTGATATCGTAGGTATTGGCATTGATAGAGGAGGTGCTGCCTCCCGTCTGATACACGCCGTCGGCATTATAGACGCTGACGCTGACGGTGGACAGCATTTCGCCGCAGGTGATCACGCCGCTGATGCGGAAAATATTGCCCTGCACCACGCTTGTCGGCGCGACAACAGAGGAAATGCTCATATTGACCGAGCCCACCACTTCAAAGGGATACGACCAGCGGTAGGTGGTGCTTGTATCCGAAGCGGTGACAATGAATAGATACTCCCCCTGCGAAAGGGAGCCGAACGGGATGGAGGCGTCGAGGTTTTGAATGTCATACGATTTGGCGTTCGGCGACGCCGACGCCGAAACGCGGGTGTTGCCGTTGCGGTCGGTGATGGCGACGGTCACGCTTTTGATGGTATTCGGAGAACAGACAAGACCGCCGATGGAAAAGGGGCTTCCGACAAGTACGACAGAGGGCGTGACCGCGTTGAGAAAGGACAGCTCGGTGACCTGCGAGGTGTAGTTGGGGGTAATAAAGCCTGCAACCTCACTGCTTTGCAGCGTTTCAAAATGGTGGCTGACCTGATCGCTCCAGTTGCCGTCGATCACCCAGACGCGTCCGGTGGACGCGTCGTAGCGTTCCACGATGCTCACATGGTAGGTGTCGTAATAGTCCCCGTACAGCATGAGATCGCCCGTCTGCGGCAGGTAGCCGCTGGTGCGCTCGTGGAAGACGCCGCTGTTGTTAAAGCCGTCTGCCCAGCCGGTGTTCGGCAGAATGGCGGTCGGAATATTGGCCTGCCGCGCGCACCAGGAGACGAAATACCCGCACCACGGACTGTTGGGATTTCCGAAATATGCCGCGTATTTGTTGTAGTTGTCGCTGCCCTCCCGGTAGCCGATTTGTGTTTTGGCGACCCCGACCAGATCCGCTGCCTGATTGCCGGTGTTGACATAGGTATTTTCGTAATCGGCGCGAACGGAAAGCGGCAGTACGGCGAGAAGCAACACGGCGGCACAGAAGGCGGCGACCGTTCGGCGCACGGCGGCGGAAATGCGGGCGGTCATCATCAAAAGCACTCCTTTTTACGGTATCGGCAGCCAATCGGTTGAGCGGCGTATCCGTTCGACCGATTGTTGTATAAAGCACAATAAATTCTCCATTTTATCATACCTGTTTTTCGAAGCGTTGTCAATTCGTCAGTTTTTGACAATTAGGACAGGCTTGCCAAACGAGGCAAAATGCGGTAAAATAACAGCAATTCTTTGTAGCATCCCGCATGAAAGGCACCGCTGTCCGCAAACGGGGGTTCGCCCGCGCACTTTTTCGGCCTGCTTGCTATCGCCGAAAGGTCCGACGGACCATGTGCTTTTTGTTGCTCTGAACGGCGGCTGTCCGTGCCGATGCCGTTCATAACCGTATTCTTCAAAGGGTGATGATATGAAAAAGCAAATACCCGTCGCCGCCGTGCTGGGCGGCGTCGCAGCGGCGGGAGCCGCGGGCGTGCTGCACCGTGAAAACACCCATCTGACGGTCAGCAGATATGATGTCGCTTCCGACCGGCTGCCGCGCAGCTTTGACGGGCTGCGGCTGCTGCATCTGTCCGATTTGCATGCGGCGACTTTCGGAAAGAATCAAAAGCACTTGCTGCAGCTGATCGATTCGCTGCACGCCGACATGGCGATGATCACAGGCGATCTGATCGACCGCCGCCGCACGCTTACCGAGCAAAAGATGCAGCCTGCGCTGACGCTGCTGCGCGAGCTGTCACGGCGTATGCCGGTGCTTCGCGTGGACGGCAATCACGAGACGTGCTCCTGCCTGCGCGAACAATTTACCGCGTCGGCGGCCAAGGCGGGCGCGCAGAATGTGACCGGACGCGCACTGACGGTGCGAAAGGGAGAAGACAGCTTTGCGGTGGTAGGCTTGCCCGATATCAGCGACTTTTATTATAATGAAGAGGAGTGGGCACGCACGGTGCATCAATTGTGCGCGCCGCACATCGGCACATTTTATGTGGCGCTGTCGCACCGTCCGCAATATTTGGATACCTATGCATCGGAGGGACTGCCGCTTGTCTTGTGCGGCCACGCCCACGGCGGACAGGTCCGCCTTCCGGTTATAGGCGGATTGTATGCGCCGGAGCAGGGGATATTGCCGCAATACACATCCGGCAGACATGCAAAAGGACAAACGCAGATGATTGTCAGCAGAGGACTTGGAAACAGCGGCTTTCCGTTCCGCTTTTGCAACCGTCCCGAGCCGGTGCTCATCACACTGCATGCCGACCGTGCATAAAGCGGCGTATTCATCGTGACCTTCGGCATGGCAAAAGCGGGAAATATCGGCAGGGAAAGGCGGGGAAAAATGGCGCATACGGAAAACCGGCAGACAGTCGGCGGCAAGTGGAAAAAAGGCGTTTTATGCGCCAACCGCGCAGGCGCGATTGTGTTGCTGATGACGGTCAGTCAATACGGTCTGACCTCTCTTCTGATGGCGCTTTTGCGCGGTGCCGGTTTGGATATATCCGCCCGCTTTTGGGGGTTATCCGCTCCGCTTTATCTGTGTATTTATCTGATGCTGTACATCTTGATGATGGGGGTGCCGCTTGCCGTCGGCGCCCGCTTTTTCTCCCCGAAAGAGACGGCGCGCAAAAGAGCGTTTTCTTCGAAGCGCCGTGTCAGCGTGATCCTTCTCGGGGTGGCGCTTTGTCTGCTTGGCGATATGCTCGCGGCGGTTTTGACGGAATACCTTTATATGCTCGGCATTGCCGAGCCGCAGCTGCCGGTCATGAATGACGGCTCGTTTCTCACGCTGCTGCTGAATCTGCTGGTGTTAGCGGCGGTGCCGGCGGTGATGGAGGAATGTCTGATGCGCGGGCTTGTACTGCAAACGCTGCGCCCTTTGGGAGACGGCTTGGCGGTGACGGTCAGCGCGCTTTTGTTTGCTTTGATGCACGGCAATGTGCGGCAAGCGCCGTATGCACTGCTCATGGGCTTGGTGCTCGGCTGGGTATATGTCTACACCGGCAGTCTGCGCGCGGCAATCGCGGTACACGGCATCAGCAACGCATTGGTGCTGATTGTCAGCTACAGTCTGCAGTTTCAGGACAGCGGCAGGGCGATGCAGCTGCAGATGAGTGTGCTGGCGGCGGTGCTGCTGTTCGGGATCGCGGGCGCCGTTTGGCTTTCACGCCACCGCTTGCGGCGTTCGCAGAGCGATTTGCCCGCGCCCGCTTCGCTGCGGGTGAGAATCGGAGCGCTTTTTCGTGCGCCGATTTTGCTTGTGTCGGCGGCGGTGATGGCGGTGCTTTTGATCGTGTATATGTAAATGCCGAACCGCGCCGCTTTTTTTGAAATGTGTTTAATCAAAAACCGCCCGATACGGATGCTGTGGGGGAGAGTGACAGGAATTGCAAAACAGGAAGATCGTATTGGCGTCCGCGTCGCCGAGACGGGAGGAGATTTGCCGATTGCTCGGCATTGAGACAGCGGTCGTTCCGGCCAAGAGCGAACGGCCGTTTGATCCGGCGATGACCATGGAGCAAAATGTCCTGATGACTGCGCGCGCCAAGGCGGAGGAAGTCGCCGCCCGTGTCGGATGCGAAGTGCCGGTGCTGGGCGCGGATACGACGGTGGCGGTGACGGACGGCGGGTGTGAGCGCGCGCTCGGAAAGCCCGCCGACAAGGAGGATGCGCGCCGTATGCTGCGCCTGCTGCAAGGGCGCACACACCGCGTGCTGACAGGGGTGTGGGTATGCGCGGCCTCGCGCAGTGACGGGTTTGTATCGCAGGCGGCCGTGCGGTTTGCGCCGATGACAAAAGAGGAGATCGACGAATACATTGCGACGGGCGAGCCGATGGATAAGGCGGGCGCGTATGCGGTGCAGGGACGCTGCCTGCGGTATATCGACGGCATCGACGGAGACTTTTATACCGTTATGGGTTTGCCGTCTGCCGCGCTGTGGCGTTTTTTGGAAACTTTTTGACGCTTGTCGGGGATACTTTGCAAGAAATGTGTTAAAACAGAGCCGAAAAGATAAAAAAAGTGGACAATTTCACAAATTTTTTCTTTACTTAACGCACGCTCTGTGATAAACTGTAAATGAGATTGTGTTGTTCCTTGCAGCAAAATTGAAGGGGAGAAATGGTTTGATTGCGGTTGTCACATCGGGAAAAGGCGGTGCCGGAAAATCCACCGTCAGCGCCGGACTTGCGTGCGCTCTTGCACGGGACGGACAGCAGGTGCTTGTCATCGATGCCGATGCGGGATTACGCAGCTTGGATCTGATGCTGGGAATCGGAGATCGTTCCATACACGATTTGGCAGATATTTTTGCCCGCCGCTGTGAACCGATTCGTGCGGTGTGCCCTTCTTCTGTTTGTAACGGCGTTTTTGTCATCGCCGCACCGGGAACGCTTGAGGAAATGTGCACGCCGGACGAGATGCGCTATCTCTGCCGCGGTCTTTCTGCATATTATGATACGGTGATCGTCGATTGTCCGGCGGGAATCGGCAGCGGCTTTCGCACGGCGATTGCCGGTGCGGATCGCGCGATCATCGTCGCCACCCCCGACATGGTTTGTGCGCGTGACGCGCAGATCGTCAGTACACACCTTGACAAGGAAGGCATCCCGTGCAAAATGGTGATCAACCGACTGCATCCCAAACCGGTGATGAAGGGAAAAATGCCGGATATCGATGAAGTGATGGATGCCGCGCAGGTGCCGCTTTTGGGCGTGATCCCTGAGGATGAAGCGGTTGCCGTCGCCAATGCCAACGGTGCACCGCTGCCGTGGAACAGCTATGCGTCTCGGTGCTTCACCAATATCGCCGCGCGCTTTGTCGGCCGTTCGGTACCGCTGGCGAAGCTTTCTAAAATGACCTGATAAAAAACACATGAAAGGAAGCGGATCAAAATGAACATTGCTCTCATCGCCCACGACACCAAAAAAGAATTGATGGTACAATTTTGTATTGCCTATTGCGGTATTTTGAGCCGCCACAGCATTTGCGCCACCGGCACCACAGGCAAAATGGTCGCGGAGGCGACAGGACTTCCGGTCCTTCGGTATATGAGCGGTTCGCAGGGCGGGGATCAGCAAATATCCGCGCGCATTGCGTGTGATGAGATCGACCTGCTGCTCTTTTTCCGCGATCCGCTCACGGTGAAGGCACATGAGCCGAACGAAAACGATATGCTGCGCCTTTGCGATATGCGCAACATTCCCGTCGCGACCAACATCGCGACCGCCGAGGTGCTGATTCACGGCTTGGAGCGCGGCGATCTCGACTGGCGAAACATTGTCAACCCGCGTGTAAAATAAAACGAAAAAACGGCGCACGGTGGTGTGCCTTTTTTCATGAGACTTCGTCTCATTGGACTTTGTCTCATTGGACTCGGCCTCATTGGACTCCGTCTCATTGGACTTCGTCTCATGAGACCTCATCTTATAAGACCCCCGTTTAAAGGAGCGTTAGATACAGTATGGCCCTGATTACCAAAGCCCCCCGCGGCACACAAGATATCCTGCCCGATGCAGACTATAAATGGCAGCATATCGAGCAAACGGCGCTCGGCGTTGCCCGCGATTTCGGGTATCATGAGCTGCGCACGCCTGTGTTTGAGCATACGGAGCTGTTTCATCGCTCGGTCGGCGAGACGACCGATGTGGTGCAAAAGGAGATGTACACCTTCGCCGATAAGGGCGGACGCTCGGTGACCTTGCGCCCCGAGGGGACAGCGGGCGCGGCGCGCGCCTTGCTGGAGCACGGGCTGCATACCGGCGCTTTGCCGGTAAAGGTCTGCTATCTGACCTCTTGCTATCGGTATGAAAAACCGCAGGCGGGGCGTCTGCGGGAATTTCATCAGTTCGGCGTCGAATGCTTCGGCGCCGCGCAGCCGCAGGCGGATGCGGAGGTCATTTCCCTTGCCTATACCGTCTTGCAGACGCTCGGCGTGACGGGGGTCAAGCTGCATCTCAATTCCATCGGCTGCCCCGAATGCCGCGCCAAATATCATGAGGCGCTGAAAGCCTATTTCGGAGAACACAAAAGCGAGCTGTGCGGCACCTGCAACGAGCGGCTGGAGCGCAACCCCATGCGGATTCTCGACTGCAAATCTCCCATTTGCAAGGAGATTGCGGCGAAGGCGCCGCTCATGCTCGACTATTTATGTGACGACTGCCGCGATCATTTTGAAAAGGTCAAGGCGTGCCTGCGTGCGGCGGATATGCCCTTTGAAATCGACCCGCATATTGTGCGCGGCCTCGATTATTACACCCGCACCGTCTTTGAATTTGTATCCGACGCGCTCGGCGCACAGGCGGTGGTTTGCGGCGGCGGACGGTATGACGGACTGATCGAGGAGCTGGGCGGACCGCATCTGCCGTCCTTGGGCTTTGCCATCGGTCTCGAGCGCCTGCTGATGATTTTGGAGGAGAAACAGGTGAAGTTCCCTTCACCGTCGCACTGCGAGGTGTATCTTGCACCGATGGGCGACAAGGCGGTTTCGTTTTGCTTTGCAACGGCGCTGCGCCTGCGTGAGGGCGGCGTGTCGGTGGAGACCGATCTGACCGGCCGCGGTCTGAAGGCGCAGATGAAATATGCCGATAAGATCGGCGCGCGCTATACGATTGTTATCGGCGACAATGAGCTGGAAACCAACAAGGCCGGCCTCAAGGATATGCAGACGGGCGAGACAAGCGAAGTCGCTTTGGACGACAGCCTGTATACCACGCTTTACAACAAAGCGCTCGACCGTGAGCTTTCGGGAATGGCGGATTTGTTGAATGAGGTAGTCGAACAAGTAAAGTAAGCGCCCTTTTTGACGGGCCGACAAATCGTTCCGAGGGAAAGAAGGATAAACATTGGAAACCATCAAGGGACTCTCCCGTACCCATTATTGCGGCTCTTTGCGCGCCTGTGACGACGGTCGGACGGTGACGCTGTTCGGCTGGGTACAGCGTCAGCGCAATCTTGGGCAGCTGATTTTTATCGACCTGCGCGACCGCACGGGGATCGTGCAGCTGGCATTTGACGAGGGCGCGGATCGCGCGGTATTTGAAAAGGCGTCCGGCGTGAGGAGCGAATATGTGCTTGCGGCGGTGGGGACGGTGCGCGAGCGCACCAGCAAAAACCCCGAGCTGCCGACGGGTGACATCGAAATCGCCGTTTCGGAGCTGCGCATTCTCGGCAAGGCGGAAACACCGCCCTTTGAGATCGTCGAGAATTGCAAAACCGACGAGCTCATCCGTTTGAAATATCGCTATTTGGATCTGCGCCGCCCTGATTTACAGCGCAATTTGCTGATGCGTCACCGCATCGCGAAAACCGCGCGGGATTATTTTGACGAAAACGGCTTTATCGAGCTGGAAACGCCGATGCTCATCAAATCGACGCCGGAGGGCGCGCGGGACTTCCTTGTGCCGTCGCGTCTTCATAACGGTGAATTTTACGCGCTGCCCCAATCGCCCCAGCTGTATAAGCAGCTGTCGATGGTGGCGGGCTTTGACCGCTATATGCAGCTTGCGCGCTGCTTCCGCGATGAGGATCTGCGCGCCGACCGTCAGCCGGAATTCACCCAAATCGATTTGGAAATGTCCTTTGTGGATGTGGAGGATGTGCTGGCCATCGGCGAAGGCTTTATGGAGCGGGTGTTTGACGAGGTGCTCGGCGTCAAGCTGCCGATGCCGCTTCATCGCCTGACCTATACACAGGCGATGGAGCGGTACGGGTCGGATAAGCCGGATGTGCGCTTTGGCATGGAGCTCATCGACCTGACCGAGGCGGTGAAGGACTGCGGCTTCGGCGTCTTTACCAACGCGATTGAGGGCGGCGGTACGGTGCGCTGCATTACGGCAAAGGGCGCGGCGGCGGTGCTGTCCCGCAAGGACATCGACAAGCTGACCGAGTATGTCAGAGGCATCGGTGCCAAGGGCCTTGCGTGGGTGCGCTGGACGGCGGACAGCCGCGCCTGCTCTTTTGCAAAGTTTATGACCGAGGAGCAAATGAATACGCTGCTGCAAACGGCAGGAGCGCAAGAGGGCGATGTGGTGCTCATTGTCGCCGATACCTCTGTAAAGCATGTGCTGCAAACGCTCGGCGCACTGCGCCTGGAGGTCGCCGACAGAATCGGCATTGAACGCAGCGGCTTTGCGCCGCTTTGGATCACGGAATTCCCGTTTTTTGAATGGAACGAGGAAACCGAGCACTGGGACGCCATGCATCATCCCTTTACCGCGCCGCTTGACGAGTGTATTCCGTATCTCGAGAGCGCGCCTGAAAAGGTGTTTGCCAAGGCCTATGATCTGGTGCTCAACGGCATTGAGCTGGCGAGCGGCTCTATTCGTATCACCGACCCCGCCTTACAGTCTCAGATGTTCCGTGCGCTGGGGCTTTCGGAGGAAGAGGCACAGGAGAAGTTCGGCTTTCTCACCAACGCATTCCGTTACGGTGCCCCGCCCCACGGCGGCATGGGCATCGGGCTTGACCGGCTGGTGATGCAGATGCTGGGCGCGTCGACCCTGCGCGATGTGATCGCGTTCCCGAAGGTGCAGAATATGACCGAGCCGATGACCGCGTGCCCCTCTTCGGTGGATGAACAGCAATTGACCGAGCTGGGACTGACCGTCACAGCGCCCCGACCGGAGGAATAAAGAAAACCGATCAAAGTAGACGCCCTGTCTGCCGATTTTGGCAGACAGGGCGTTTGAGAGTGACAAAAACAATCTTTTACCTCTCCTTACAAAGGGAAGGCTTTGGTATGCCGCAAATCCCTCGGCTCCCTTGTGTAATAGGGAGAGAGGGATTGCTTTTTTGCGCCATTTTGCGGGGATAGAGCCGTCACAACCCCTCTCTCTCCATTACACAGGGGAAAGGCATTGATGCGGCGTTGTTCCTTGGCTCCCTCTGATGAGGGAGCTGTCACCGAAGGTGACTGAGGGAGAGAATAATAACATTCTGTATTTATCGGAAATAAGCAATAATCCACTGTAGTTTCTCTCCCTCCTGCTCCCTCATCAGAGGGAGGCTTTGGTGTCAACCCCACTCTCCCCATTGCACAGGGGAGGTAGTGGTATGCCACAAAATCCTTTTACAGTATGGTTTTTGACAAGCTGAAACGCCCTGTCTGCCAAAATCGGCAGACAGGGCATTTGTTGATGTAAAAACGGAAAACGCCTGCTCCTGCGCGCGGTCCGATATAGACCGAAAGCGGCGGGGGAGTCCCTGTCCGGCGATGTGTCGGCACTTTTTTGTCCCTGTTTCCCGATGGTTGCCTTGACGGGAAGCGGCCGCCTTGCTTCTAATTTCCTTTTTGTCGCATATATATTTGACAAAGGCCGCCATCCGGCGGGATGAAACGGGAAAAAGGGGAGCTGAAGGCAGATGAAGAGACTGTTGGCGGCGGTGCTGTGCGTGCTGCTTATGTGTATGCCGATGACGGCGACGGCTGAGGAAAGCGCACCGTTTTGGATTTTTGATGCGGAAGGGGAGGAAACGCTGGCCGATTTGCTTGAGGAAGACGCGCAGCCGCCGTGGGACGAAGAGGTTCCGGTGCTGGCGGATGCGTCTGCCCTGTCGGTCAACGCCAAATCCGCGATACTGATGGATATGACGGGCAAAACGGTGCTTTTTGAGCAGAACAGTCACGAACCGCTGCCGATCGCATCTGTCACCAAAGTGATGACCCTGCTGCTGGTTATGGAGGCGATCGACAACGGGCAGCTGTCTTATGACGATATGGTGACCTGTTCGACGCGCGCCTCTTCGATGGGCGGCTCGCAGATCTGGCTCAAGGAAAATGAAACGATGAGTGTGCGCGATCTGCTCAAAGCGGCGGTCATCGTTTCCGCCAATGACGCATGTGCGGCGTTGGCGGAGCATCTGTGCGGGACAATCGAGGCGTTTGTCGCCAAAATGAATGCCCGCGCGGCCGAGCTGGGCGCAACGGATACGCAATTTGTCGATTGCAGCGGGCTGAGCGACGACGGACATTCGAGCGCCTATGATATTGCACTCATGTCGACGGAATTGATGACAAAGCACCCGTCCATCACGGAATATACGACGGTTTGGATGGACAGTCTGCGAAACGGGCAGTCGGAGCTGGTCAATACGAATAAGCTCGTTCGCTTTTACAGTGGCACAACGGGACTCAAAACCGGCACGACCGCCGCTGCGGGCTCCTGCCTGTCGGCAACGGCACAGCGGGATGGCCTGTCTCTTGTCGCCGTTGTACTCGGCGCGCCGTCTACGCAGGATCGTTTCACAGGCGCACGAAATATGCTCGATTTCGGCTTTGCCAGCTATGCGCTGTATACGCCCAAAGCAGAGGATACCGCTTATACGCCGGTGCGGGTATTGCACGGAACGCAGGAGACCGTAACGCCCGCCCCTGTGCAAACAATCGGCACTCTCGTGGAAAAAAGCCGCCAGGGCGAGGCGAGCGCCCGCGTGGAGATGGCGGAGGATTTGGAAGCACCGGTAGAAGTGGGACAGATAATCGGCGAAATGATTGTCTGCCTCGGGGAGGAGGAACTCGCCCGTTACCCCGTGACCGCCGCCGAGGCGGTGGAACGCATGGACTTCGGCCGCGCCTTATACCGCCTGTTCGGCGCCATGACGGTCGGGGTGGTTGTATAAGGTGAGGAGAGCCGAAGCCGATATGGTTTAAAACGATATCTTTTCACCCGAACTGGGTTAAAAATCTCAGCATACGACAGTATGGCCAGCTTGTCAAAAAACGCGCTGTAAAAGGATTTTGTGGCATACCACCGCCTCCCCTGTGTAAGGGGAGACGGGTTGACACCAAAGCCCCTCCCCCCTCGTCAGAGCAGCTCTAAGAACAAGCCTCCCTCTGATGAGGGAGAAGGAGGGAGAGAAATTCCAGTGGATTTTTGCTTATTTCCGATAAAGGCAGAACAC
>JBJEIR010000099.1:0-3324 GCA_051877215.1 Acutalibacteraceae bacterium
GAGAAAAGCGGAAAGATGGGAGAGCAGACTGGCGTTTCCCACCGTCACATTTGCCATCAGCCAAATGACCAGTCCGGCGGGGGCGGCCACCGAGACCGCGCGGCCGAGAACGACCAGCGTGCGGTCAAGAAGCGAGCGGGTGAGAATTTTTTCGATTTGCGGACGGCGGTAGGGCGGCAGCTCTAAGGTAAAGGAAGAGGGCGTTCCCTTGAGCAGCGTGTATGAGAGCAGCTTGGAGCAAAAAAGGCTGACAGCGATGCTGAACACGATGACTGCGGTCAGCGCAAGCGCCGAAAAAAGAGAGGAAAGCGCCCCCGCGGCTGTCCCGACAAAAAAGAGCGTGATCAGCGAGAGAATGGTGGGAAAGCGCCCGTTGCAGGGGACAAACACATTGGTCAAAATGGCGATCAGCCGTTCGCGCGGGGAGTCGATGATGCGGCAGCCCGTCACCCCAACGGCGTTGCAGCCAAAGCCCATACACATGGAAAGACTTTGTTTGCCGCAGGTGCATGCCTTTTGAAAATAGTTGTCGAGATTAAACGCGACGCGCGGCAGATACCCGAGATCCTCAAGCAGCGTGAAAAGCGGAAAAAAGATGGCCATCGGCGGCAGCATCACGGAAATGACCCAGGATAACACACGGTAAACGCCGTCGATCAATACGCTGCACAGCCATTCGGGCGCACAAAGAAAGTGAAGTCCGCCGAGCAAATGGGGTTCCAGCCACGCAAAGCCGTCCGACAGCCAGGAGGACGGCACGTTGGCGGCGGAGATGGTGATCCAAAAAATGAGACACAGCATCAGCAGCATGACGGGAAAGCCGGTCGCTTTACCCGTCAGCAGACGGTCGATTTTGCGGTCTCTTTCAAAGCAGCCCGCATCACAGCCGGATACGGTGTCAAGGCAGATTTCCTCCGCTCGCAGAATCAGGCCGGACACCAGTGCTTTTTGAATGTTTTCACGCGATAATCCGCTTTCCTCAAGGGCACATAAGGCGTCGTCGACCGTTTGGCATAAAGCGGGAGAATCCAAGGTGCTGTCGCCTAAAAAGTCGCGAATCGCCTTTAAAATGTCATCATCCTGTTCGAGAAGCCGCAGGGCGACAAAACGGCTGTTCAGGCGGTCATAAAGAAGCGGCTTTAACACGCCTTCGATTTGAGCGGCTGCGGCTTCGATCGCGTCGGTATAGCGGACAACGGCCTGCCGGTTGCTATATAAAGTGAGCTGCTCTATCATATTGAGCAGAGCGCGAAGCCCCTTGCGGCTGCGGGCGGTGGTGGCAACCACCGGCACGCCGAGGCGTGCGGACAGGCGCGCACAATCGATGTCGATATGTTTTTTCTTTGCTTCGTCCATCAAATTGATGCAGATGCCGACATGATCGGTCATTTCCATCGTTTGCAGTACCAGATTGAGGTTGCGCTCAAGACAGGTCGCGTCACACACGACCACAACGGCGTCGGCTTTGCCGAAGCAGATAAAATCGCGCGCCACCTCCTCTTCTGCGGAATGGGCAAGCAGGGAGTAGGTGCCGGGGATATCCACAAGCGTATAAGGGGTATCCTGATGTACAATATCGCCTTTTGCGAGCTCCACGGTTTTTCCCGTCCAATTTCCCGTGTGCTGTTTGAGTCCTGTGAGAGCGTTAAATATCGTGCTTTTTCCGACATTCGGGTTTCCTGCCAGCGCAACGGTGCGGCGCGGCGGTTGCTGTTCCATTCGGAAAACCCTCCTTTGTATGTCCGCCCTTGCAGGGTGTGACAAGAATATGGCAGGCGTCCCGTCTTCGCAGTGCGATGACGGTTCCGCGGATAAAGTAAGCGGTGGGATCGCCCGAGGGGCTGATTTGCAAGGGCGTAACGACGGTGCCTTCGATCAGCCCAAGATCGAGCAGACGCCGATAAAGGCTGCCGGTCAGCCCGATATGCCGCACGCAGGCTTGTTGACCTGTCGGGATGAGCGGCAACGGAATTAGCGGGGAATGTGTCATGATTAGCACTTCCTGTCAGGTAAAAATCAATCGAATACGGGCATACAAGTACCCGAAAAAGACAGCCTGTTGCCCGAGAGACGCGGGGGCGAAAAAGGCTTGCTTGTCAACAATCGCTTAAATGGTTGTCATGCCCAGTATATGGCGCCGCCGTACAGGAGGTGCAAGCATATACACCTTGTAAAGGCGGGCGGCTTTTGCTATAATGAAAGAAGAGAAAACTGCTTGAACCAACGACGCAAAGGCGGGGGAATCATGACCGTTGTGAAAAATCAAATCGTTCCGCTCACCATTACCGGAATGACGGCACAGGGAAGCGGTGTCGGGCATATTTTTGATGAAAACGGACAGGCGGGGCTTGCTGTTTTTGTGCCGTATACGGCGGTCGGCGACACCATAGACTGCCGCATCGTACGCGTGGAAAAACGCTTTGCTTACGGGATAACGGAGCGGCTGGTGATACCGTCGGAGGATCGCCTTGCGGACAACGGCTGTGCGGTATACGGCAAATGCGGCGGCTGCTCTTTTCGCCATGTGCGCTATGAGGCGGAGCTGCGCTATAAACGGCAGCGCGTGGCGGACGCCTTTGAGAGGGTCGGCGGACTGCAGGTGACGGTGGGAGAAATCGTCGGCAGTCCGTCTGTCGACCGTTACCGCAATAAAGGGCAATTTCCCGTAACAGGCACGGCCGCCTCTGCGCAAATCGGCTTTTTTGCCCCGCGCAGTCACCGCGTGGTGGAGCAGCGCAATTGCCCGCTGCAGCCTGCGGTGTTTTCTGCGGCGCTCGATGCGGTGGCCGGCTGGATGGCGCAAAGCGGTGCGTCTCCCTATGAGGAACAAACGGGAAAGGGCCTTGTGCGGCACATCTATCTGCGGCAGGCGGCGGCAACGGGGGAGCTGATGGTGTGTCTTGTCTGCACAAGCGGCAAGCTGCCGCAGGTGCCGCGGCTGGTTGAGCGCCTGAAAAGCGTCGGCGCCTCGTGTATATGCGTCAACATCAACCGCCGCGATACCAATGTGATTTTGGGGGACACGACCTTTTCGTTGTACGGTGGTACCGGGATCACCGATGAGCTGTGCGGCTTGCGCTTTCGCCTGTCGCCGCAGTCCTTTTATCAGGTCAACCGCGATCAGGCGGAGGTGCTGTATACGCTTGCGGCGCGGGCGGCCGCGCTGACAAAAGAGGATACGCTGCTGGATTTGTACTGCGGAACGGGAACGATCGGGCTGTCGATGGCGCACCTTGCAAAACAGGTGATCGGCGTGGAGATCGTGCCGCAGGCGGTGGAGGATGCCCGCCGCAATGCCGCTGAAAACGGGATTGCCAATGCGCG
>JBJEIR010000100.1:0-13978 GCA_051877215.1 Acutalibacteraceae bacterium
TCGGAAGCAGGTAAAAATCAGGTATATTTTCTCTCCTATATTTTCTCTCCCTCCTGCTCCCTCATCAGAGGGAGGCTTGTTCTTAGAGCCATTCTGACGAGGGGGAGGGAGGCAGGTGTCAACCCCTCCGTCACGGCGCCTTTTCCCTTGGCTCCCTCTGACGAGGAGTTGGGAAAAGATGATTTTTTGACACTCTCAAAAGAGCCACCTTTTGTAAAAAAGGAGGCTCTTTTCTGTTTGCCGCTTTTGTGCGGCGTATTCTACACGGTTATTTATACCGCTTGACGCGTTTTTGGCGTTTGCTGCGGCGGCGGTTGTTGTGAACCGTGCCGACGATGACATATCCGATCAGCAGGAGCAGCAGCAGGCCGAGAACGGTCAGCATAATGGGGCTGGTGACAACGCGCCAGATCGCATCGAGCAACGCCATAATCTGACTGCGGCTGATCGCCTCGGACGAGGCGAGATCAAACTGCCCGATTTTTTCGTCGCCGTCATACACGGCGGCTGTTCCGCAGATCTGTCCTTTTTCCACCGGCGCGGTCAGCTCATCGTTGATCAGGCTGATTTCATAGCGCAGGGAATTGACATCGGCGCCGTTTCGCAGCATACAGGAGAGATCCTCTGCCGCAACGAGCGCGACCGAGTCGGTGCTCCACGCCAGCGATACGGGGACCCGGCTGACCGGCTGGCCTTTGCTGACGATGGAGGTGTAGGAAAAATGGTTATATACCCAGCGAAAAAGCGTCATGGTATCGGTGAAGGCCGGGCTGTCATCCGTTTGTTCCGTTTGCTCCGGTTGCTCCCCCTCCTGTGACGGATCGGTTGTATCTGTCGGTTCGGTCGTTTTAATCGGCTCGCTTTCGCAGCCGAGAACGACCGTCATAAATTCGTAGCCCTCGTCCCGCGCGACCGACGCGCAGGATTGACCGATCGATTCGGTATAGCCCGAGCGGCCGTAAACCAGCGGGGAGTAATAATAGGCGGAGCTGTTTCGAAGCATCTCATTGGTGCTGGGCCATGAATCCACCTCGCCCTTGACAGGGTGTACGGTATATTCCGACAAAGACAGGATAGAAGTCAGCTCGGGATAGTTTAACGAGGCGTATCGCAGGATACGGTACATATCCCGCGCCGAGGTATATTGCTGCTCATCGTCGAGCCCGTATACATTGACAAACTGCGTATCGGTGCAGCCGATTTCCTTTACAAGCTCGTTCATGCCGGTGACAAAGGCGTCCTGCGTGCCGGACAGGGTGGCGACGAGCGTGGTCAGCGCGTCGGCGGCGGTTTGCAGCATGGATATGGACAGCAGATCCTCCACCCGCCAAACATCGCCGACCTGCATATTCACGGTCACCATGCCGAGATCGGAGACGGTGTCGGACAGCCCCTGTGTAAAGGTGCCGGTGGCAACGGCGGGGTCGATGCTCTGCTCCTCCAGCGTTTTGAGGGCATACAGACCGACGGCGATACGCACCAGCCCCGCAGGGGCGAGGCGCTGATCGGCGTTTTGCTCATACATGACCGCGTCGTTTTCCGCCGATGTGCCGAGAAATATGACGACAGCGGCCTTTGAATGGGTCTTGACCGTATCGGGCAAAGCATAGGAGGCCTCGGCTGTGAGCGGAACGAGCATCGCCACGCACAGCAAAAGGACAGCCAAAAACAGCGAGCCGATTCGTTTCATCATGCAAAAAGCCTCCTTGTTACAAAAATCGGGATAACGGCAAAAAAGAAAGGGAAACGCCGCTGTGCATACGGCGGCACACCGTTTACAGCAGCCTTATTGTTTTTTATTATACCATAATCCGCGTGCTTGTGTATACCGCTTTTGTAAATTTTTTCGCAAAACGGCGACGGGGCGGGCTGTCGAAAAAGAGGGTGGATTTTTGACCGTTTTTGTTGTATACTGTTTTTTAAAGCAGATATCCGTGTTGAAAGGAAGGAATTTTGCATGCCGACCAACCGTTTAAAGGCCAATATTTGCGGCACATCATATACGCTGGTTTCCGAAGAATCGCTGAGCTATATGCGTGATTTGGTCGCGCAGGTGGACGAGGAGATGACGGGGGTTATGAAGGATGATCCCCGTATCAGCACCACCATGGCGGCCGTGCTGACGGCCCTGACCGAGACGGACCGCGCCAATAAGGAAAAAGCGGCGGCCGATCGCCTGCGGCTGGAGATGAAGCGCGCCATCGACGAGCAGGAGCATTTGCAAAATGCCCTTTCGGATGCCAAGGCGGAAACGGAGCGCCTTCGGCAGGAAATGCTTCGTCTTCGCAATCATCGGTGATGACCGTGATGGAAACAAACAAAAATACGGCTGAACTGCTCGCTCCCGCAGGCTCTCCCGAAGCGCTGACCGCCGCCGTGCGGTGCGGGGCTCAGGCGGTCTATCTGGGAGCGGGCCGTTTTCATGCCCGCCAAAGTGCGCAGGGCTTTGATGCCGACGCGCTGAAAGAAGCGGTCGCTTATTGCCATGCCCGCGGGGTGCAGGTGCATCTTACATTGAATACGCTGGTGCGCGAGGAGGAATTTTCCGCCGCGCTCAAGGAGGCGGAATATGCCTGCCGCCTGGGAGTAGACGCGCTGATTGTGCAGGATATGGGGCTTGCGCGCGCCATTCATCGCGCAGCACCGCTTATGCCGCTTCACGCGTCGACGCAGCTCTCCTGTCATACCCCAAAAGGGGTGGAGGCGCTGCGGGATGCGGGCTTTTCGCGGGTGGTTTTGGCGCGGGAAATGAGCGCGCAGGAGATCAAGGCCTGCTGTCATCTCGGCTGTGAGACAGAGGTATTTGTGCACGGAGCGCTTTGTATGTGCGTGTCGGGACAGTGCTTTTTCTCGGCGATGCTCGGCGGCCGCAGCGGAAACAGGGGGCGCTGTGCCCAGCCGTGCCGCCTGCCGTTTTCTGTCGACGGCCGCCCGCACGGGCAGGAGTATGCGCTGAGTCTGAAGGATCTCTCGCTATGTGAACGGCTGCCCGCTTTGCGGGATATGGGCGTTTGCTCGTTTAAGATCGAGGGCCGCATGAAACGCCCGGAATATGTGGCGGCGGCGACGGCGGTCTGCCGCGCCGCGCTTGACGGCGCCGCGGTCGATCCGACACTTTGGGCGGATCTGCGCGCGGTTTTTTCGCGCAGCGGCTTTACCGACGGCTATTATACGGCAAAACGGGACAAAACGATGTTCGGCAGCCGCACCAAGGAGGATGTACAGGCGGCGGCGCCTGCGTTGCGCCGCCTTGAAAAGCTGTATGAAAAGGAGCGTCCGCGCGTGCCGCTTTCGATGAGCATGACGGCACAGCGCGAGCAACCGCTTTTCTTGACCGCCGCCGATAGGGACGGCCATACCGTCTCGTTGACGGGCGCACCCGTGCGCACCGCGCAGGAGCGCACGGTCTTGAAGGAGCGCACGGTCTTGAAAGACCGTTTGCGCGCCCAGCTTCAAAAGCTGGGCGGCACGCCGTTTTATCTGCCGGATGACGCGGTGTCGGTCACCGTCGGAGACGGCGCGGATGTGCCGCTGTCCGCCGTCAATGCCCTGCGCCGCGAAGCGGTCAGCTCCCTTTTGCAGCAGCGGGCATTGCCAAAAGCGGTGGATTTCGTCTGCAGAGAGGACGCTCTGCCGCCGACGCCGCCTGCCGCGCCGCAGACGGATTGTTTACGAAAGCTGGTCGTGCGCCTGTCCGATTCGGCGCAGCTCAGCGAGGCGCTTTTTGCGGCGGCGGATATGGTGGTGCTGCCGCTCGACACCCCCGCAGGGGAGATCAAAAAAGCCGCGGCGCGGGTGCGCGTGGCGGCGGAGATGCCGCGCGCGCTGTTCGGGCAGGAGAAAACGGTGCTGCGCCGCTTAGAGGAGGCCAAAGAGGCGGGCGCTTTTGCGGCGGTTTGCCATAATATCGGGGCCATCCCGCTTGCGCGCTCGGCAGGTCTTCCCGCAATCGGCGGCTTCGGGCTGCATGTGTGGAACCGCGAAACCGCGGCGGCGTATCGACAGCAGGGGCTTGCGGCGGCGACGGTGTCGTTTGAGCTGTCATTGCGGCAGATGGCCTTTTCTCAGCATACGCCGCTGCCGCTTGGCGCCTTTTGCTACGGGAGACAGCCGCTGATGCTGCTGCGAAATTGCCCGCGGCGCGCGGCGCACGGCTGCGCAGGCTGTGACGGAAAAAGCGGGCTGACGGACCGCAAAGGGGTGTTTTTCCCGCTTTCCTGCACGGGCGGTTGCCCGGAGCTGCTCAACAGCGTGCCGCTCTATTTGGCGGATAAGGCCGCCTCACTGCCGCCGCTCGCCTTTTGGACGCTGTATATGACCGATGAAACAGCGCCGCGCGTCGCGCAGATTGCCGCATGGTACAAAGAAGCGGCGGCAGGCCGACAGGCGCCGCCTGCACAGGAGGCGATGGGAGACGGCGGCTTTACACGCGGCCTCGCGTTTCGCGGCGTGGAATGACGGCACGGACCGCTTCGCCGCCTACGGCGATGATATACACACGAACGTGTGATGATATAAAAAGCCTGCGGCTTGGATAAAAAAAGAAGCAACTTTTGGCAGACAAAAGTTGCTTCTTTTTTGGAGCGGCTTACGAGGCTCGAACTCGCTACCTCCACCTTGGCAAGGTGGCGCTCTACCAGATGAGCTAAAGCCGCTTATATGCGCGGGGCGCTTAATCCAACCGAACGATCAGGGACTTGTTCAGTATAGCAGACCGTATGCCGTCTGTCAAGAACAGCGGCGCAAAATTTCACAGTTTTTTTGTGCACAAAAATCCACTTTTTGTGTGGGCAGGGTTGCGCACCGTAAAAACCTGCCCGCTGTTGACACACAGCGGGCAGGCGAGAGTGTCAAAAAACGATCCTTTCCCTCTCCATTACACAGGGGAACCGAGGAAAACGGCGCCGCACCGGCGCCTCCCCTGTGTAAGGGGAAAGAGGGGTTGACACCTGCCTCCCTCCCCCTCGTCAGAATGACTCTAAGAACAAGCCTCCCTCTGATGAGGGAGTAGGAGGGAGAGAAAAGAAAGCGGATTTTTACCTGTTTCGGATCAATACAGAGCGTTATTATTCTCTCCCTCAGTCACCTGCGGTGACAGCTCCCTCGTCAGAGGGAGCCGAGAGAAAGGGCGCCGGCCAATGCCTCCCCTGTGTAAAAATCATGCGGCGCCGATAATATCAATCGCCATGCGGCGCACATCGGAGGTTGTGATCTGATAATCGTGATCCATATCCGCACAGTAAGTGCCGCGTGAATCAAGGGTCTCCTGCGCCGAAATCACGCTCAGCGTCTGCCGCATATCCTTCGTGGTCAGCGCGCCGTCGCCGTCGGCGTCACCCGCCGTCAAGCTTTCCAGCGGCACAAACGGGCGATCCAGTTGTTTGCAATATTCCTCTACCCAGCCGCCGGACGGCGCGTAATAGCAAAGCGTGTTATCATATGACCATGCGGCAAAAATCCCTTTACTATCATCCGTACCTATGATTCGAAGCGGAAAATCCGCATCCTCAAAAACGATTGACGACAGCTTGTATCCAAATGCGGCATAATTCTGGACCATCTCGTCCTCGGGACGGTCGACGGCGGATGGCGTGGAGATAATCACCGATTTCAGCGTCGGCGTGTCACCGAACGCCGTCGCACCGATCCGCTCGACATTTTTCGGGATGACTACACTTGTCAGCTTGGTATATTGAAACGCATGGGGATAAATATGCGTCAGGCTTTCCGGAAAGGTGATCTGACGCAGCGGCGTAGCCTTAAATGCGCCGCTGCCTATAGCTAAAAGGCCTTCCGGCAGCTCTGCCGTTTCGATTGCCGTGTAAGCAAACGCCGCCGCATCGATTGCGATCAGCGTGCTCGGCAAAGAGATGTCCTTCACCGCGCTTGCATACTGAAGCATGAGGCTGCCGATATAGGTGATCCCTTCCTCAAAAACGACCTTTACAATTTGCTTTTGATATTCGTCAAAAAACGCGTTATATTCCTCTGTGCGAAATGTAGTGCCCTCGCCGTAAAAGCGCAGCACACCGGTAGAAAGGGTATACTCAAAATACACGGGATCCTCTTTAAATCCCGCAAAACCGGTGACCGTTTCGCCCTCTGCCGACACGGTCGGCAGACAGCAAAGCAGCATCGCCGCCGCAACAAGCCACGCTGTCAGCTTCTTCATGCTCTCTTCTCCCCTCCGTTTTTAAAATGCGGCCCCGTTTTCGGGCAAGATAGATAAATTTTTCAAAATTTATATACAAAGTATATCAGTGATGCCAAATAAAGTCAACAAAAAGCTCAAAAGGGAGCCGAGGAAAACGGCGCCGCACCGGCGTCTCCCCTGTGCAAGGGGAAAGAGGGGTTGACAGCTTTACCACCGCAAAATGACGCAGAGGCAGACAATCCCTCTCTCCCTATTACACAAGGGAGCCAAGGGAAAGGGTGGCACGCCAATGCTCCTCTCCTCGTCAGAGGGAGCCAAAGAACAAGCCTCCCTCTGATGAGGGAGCAGGAGGGAGAGAAAAGAAAGCGGATTTTTACCTGTTTCGGATCAATACAGAGCGTTATTATTCTCTCCCTCAGTCACCTGCGGTGACAGCTCCCTCGTCAGAGGGAGCCAAAGAACCGTCCTACATCAAAGCCGCTCCCCATCATCAGAGGGAGCCAAAGAACAGCGGCGCACCGGCGCCTCCCCATTACACAGGGGAGGCTTTGGTACAACAGGCTTTTTCAACGCAAAGAAGCAGCGCACAAAAATGCTCTGCTTCTTTGCTATGTGTCTTTCTTGCCCCTTTTTGAAATGCGCCGCGCCGTTTTTCGGGTTTGCCGTATGTTTAAGCGCCTGTTTTTTGTCGGTCAGCGGTCAAGCGCATACTGCGCGAGCAGCGCCGCCGCCTCGTCCGTTTGGATTACGCTGGTGTTGAGAATCAGGTCGTATGAACCGGAAGCGCCCCATTTTTCGTCGGAATAAAAATTGTGATAGCTCGCGCGCTTTTTATCCGTTTTTTGAATCAGCGACGCCGCTTCCTTTTCCGACAGGTTTTGCAAATTCATGATGCGTTCGATTCGGTGGGGAAGCTCCGCACGGACGAACACGCGCAGCAGATCGTCGCGGTTGTTCAGCACATATTCCGCGCAGCGCCCGACGATGACGCAGCTTCCTCTTTGTGCCGCCGCCTTGATCGCCTCGGTCATGGCGAGAAACACCTGATTGCTCAGCGGCAGGGGAACATCTCCCTGAAACTGATAGGCGCCGACCGACAGAGAATAGAGAAAGCTGTTGGTCGGCTGTTCGTCATAGCGCTCCATCATCTCTTTTGTCAGTCCGCTGCTCTGCGCCGCCTGCGCGAGCAGCTCGCGGTCATAAAAAGGGATGCCGAGACGGGCGGCGAGCTTTTCGCCGATCTCGCGGCCGCCGCTACCGAACTGCCGTCCGATCGTGATGATAATGGGTTTCATAATAACTCCTCCTCCGTTCCTTTTTTAAGCGGTTATTGATAGTGTATGACAACGATAGGAAATATACCTATGACATATGAGACAGGATATATGAGACCGTTATCCGTTTTTGAGCGGATCGGCCTTGCCGCTGTCGGCGCGGGCAAAGAGCGTGTCTCCTTCGACGGCGTATACCCGCGCCGTCACCGTCTCGCCCGCGGCCGCCGCCCCGTCAAGACGGCAGGGCAGGTATTCGCGCGTATAGCCGATGCTGCCGCCGTCTTTGGTGCGCGTTTCCGCCAGCACCTGCACGGTTCGGCCGACGAAACGGTGCAAAAGCGCCTGTCTGGCTTGCTCACAGGCGTCGTTCATTGTGCGGGCGCGCGCCGCTTTTTCGGCGGCGGAAATCTGATCGGGCGCGCAGGCCGCCCGTGTGCCCTCTCTGCGGGAATAGGGAAAAACATGCACCTTGGCAAAGCCGATGTGCGTCACAAAACGCAGGGACTGTTCAAATTCCTCCGGCGTTTCCCCGGGAAAGCCGACCATCACATCCGTCGTCAGCGTACAGTCGGGAAAGGCCTCTCGCAGCTTCTCGCAAACCTCTTCAAACTGCGCCGTCGTGTAACGGCGGTTCATGCGCCGCAGCGTTTCGTCACACCCGCTTTGCAGTGCGACATGAAATTGCGGGCACAGCTTGGGGAGCGCCTTTAGCTGCGCGATCAGCGAATCGGTCATATAATCCGGCTCCAGCGAGCCGAGCCGCACGCGGGACAGCCCCTCGACCGCACAGGCGATTTCGGCCGCATCGGCAAGGGTGCAGCCGATGTCCTGTCCGTAGGAGGTGAGATTGATGCCCACCAGCACCGCTTCGCGGTAGCCGTGTTCGACGAGCCCTTCCAGCTCCTCTTTCAGCGCCCGGGGCGGCTTGGAACGCACCCGTCCGCGGGCGTAGGGAATAATACAGTAGGAACAAAAGCGGTTGCAGCCGTCCTCGATTTTCACAAAGGCGCGGGTGCGCTCGTCAAAATCCTCGACAGCCAGCGGCTCGATTGCTTTGCCGTGCGGCGGGATATCCACAATGCGTTGCCCCGTCACCAAATGCTGCTTTACGCGCTCGGGCAGCGTGTGCCGCGCGGCGTTTCCCAGTACGATATCCGCTTCCTCCAGGCTTTGCGCCGCTTCGGGAAATGCCTGCGGCATACAGCCGGTCAGCACCAGCACAGCGCACGGGTTGTCCCGCCGCAGACGGCGCAAAAGCTGCCGCAGCTTGCGGTCGCTTTCGCCCGTGACGGTGCAGGAGTTGACCACCAGCAGCGCGTCGCCGATGTCCCCCGTGTGATAAGAGGCTGTCACATATCCGTGTCGGCGCATCAGCGCCATCATCGCCTGTGTTTCATATTGATTGACCTTGCAGCCAAGCGTATAGAAGTATGCGTTCATGCGCAGTTGCCTTTCATCAGGCGGCCGTTTTGCCGCGGTATATTCAAACGGCGCTTGCAGCTGCGGCCGTTTCGTTCGGGAAGTCTTTCAAGAAAAATCGGGGTATTTCATGACATAAATACATAATAAGTATATACTTTTTCTCAAAAAAAGGCAAGTCGGCTTTTTGGGCACGGAAGAAAAAGACACGCTTTATTGTTGAATTGTTCACAATTATGTGGTAAACTAGGAATATCTACTCTCAAAGGCGGGTGAACCAATGAAGGGCGGATTTTTTCGGCACGATCGCCAAAAAAGTGATTTTCTCGACAAAATCGACCGTGAGCGTACAACGCATACGCGGTCTTCTTCAAAAGCGCCCCGGCGTTTTTCCAAGCCGGTTCGCATTTTATCGGCCGTATGTGCCGTCGTTTTGCTGCTGACCGGAACGGTGATGGTTTCGGGCAGCGTGTATGTCAGCGCACTGCTCGGCCTGATCAGCTATGATATGGGGGATCGCGATTACAGCAATGTGCCGATGCTGCCGGGAGATATCGACGACGGCTCGGTTACGAATATCATTGAAAATCCCACCCCCGTGAACATTTCCAGCATCGAAACACGCGGCAATACCGACAATATCACCAACATCATGCTGATCGGCGTGGACGGGCGCAACGGAGAGGGCTACGGCGCGCGTTCGGATACCAATATGATTTTATCCATCAACACCGCCACCCACACCATCAAGCTCGCCTCCCTTCTGCGCGATGTATGGGTCACGGTGCCCGGCCTGGACTTTGATGAGGACGGGGAAGATGATTATTGCAAGCTCAACGCCGCGTTTTATTACGGCGGATTTAACCTGCTTTCCCGCACCATTGAGCAGAATTTTCATCTTCAGATCGATCAGTATGTCGCGGTGGATTTTGAGGCGTTTTCCAAAGCGGTGGACGCACTCGGCGGCGTGGACATTGAGCTGACGGCGGATGAGGCGGAATATATTCCGATCCAATCGGACGATCCCGACCGCTTTGCAACCGAGGATAATCCCGATTTGGAGCCGCTCGGTCATGAGGCCGGCACCTATCATCTCAACGGCCAGCAGGCGCTTGCCTATTGCCGTATCCGCTATCTGTATGCGGCAAGCGATTTGCAGCGCCAGCAAAATCAGCGCCGCGTGATCGACAAGCTGATGGAAAAAGCCAAAACGATGAATTTTGCCACCCTGACGGGCGTTCTCACGGCGGTGCTGCCGTATGTGCAGACCAATTTGAGCAAACAGGAGCTGCTCGAATATGCGGCAAATGCCACGCAGTATGTCGACTATGCGATCTCCTTTGACTTTGCGGTACCCTGTGGAAACGGCGACTTTGAAGACGGCTGGATCGGGGACGGGCTGGGGCTGTGGCTCACCGACCCGGAGCAATCGGTGCTCGATCTGCATCGGTATTTGTATAACGAAGCGGAGGAAGTCTCCTCTGACCTGTCTGCCATGTCGCAGGATTTTGACGATGCCGACACGGCACAAGAGGGCGACACTTCATACGACGATTTTTCCGATTACGAGGACACCTCCGACGATACGGACGAGTCCTGGGACTAAACGGAAATTGCCCTTTGCGGCCTGCTTTTTTAAATCCTGTCCCGCCGACCGTGCGCACAATGCGCGGTCGGCGTTTTTTTATATCTGCGGTCGTCAAAAAGCGTCCTTAGGCGGCACCGCTTAAGGCGAGGATAGTCGAAACCGATATGGTTTAAAACGGTATCTTTTCACCCGAACGGCGTTAAAAATCTCAGCATACGACAGTATGGCTTCGATTTTATGCCTTGTTCGGGCAAAAATCTCCTCGTTTTAAACTGCTTTGCACCGAAAACGCAGAGAGTGCGGATGGATTTTTGCTTTTGAACCGGCAGTCGGGCTGTCGCCCTGCAACGGTGAAAAAGTGAAAAGCCGCCGCAAAATCAAGTTTTCGGCATATTGTGTTCGACTCTCCTCGCCTTAAGCTAACAGTAAGAAACCCATTATAAAAACGGGGAGTGATCCTAATGAGAAGGGTGAAAACGGTTTGTCTGCTGTTGGTCGTGGTGCTGATGATTGTGCTGTGTGGTAGCTGGAGTGGTTCGGCGGATCCTGACAACCGTCTCGTGCTTGAAACGAGCGATGCATTTTTACAGCTCTATGAGCTGGCCGTGCCGGATGACATTGAGAACGCCAAAGCGCACGGCGGCTATCTGCTGCTGGTGACCGACCTGTCCTCTAATACGGCTCGGTCATATGATGTGCGGTATGACGGGCTTATCGGGCGCGCGCGGGAAGATGCTGCGGCCGCAGGGATCCCCTTTGAGATGGGAACAAAGGCCGAATTGGTTGACAAGGGACTTTTAACACTGGGGGAAACGGGACTTCTCAATCAATCGCACGGACCGCTCCTTATTCCGACGGTCACGGCGGTGGGGGAAGACTGTATGACTTGCAGTTTGACAGTATGGTACTGCCCTCTCGGCGCGGAATTTCAAAAAGGCTCTTTCAGACGCAATCAGGCAGGTGGCTGGACGGCGTTCGATCTGCAATATGCGGTTTCTTAAACGCCTCGATACAACGCTGTACGCAAAAAACGGGAGAACGGTTTTGCCGCCGTTCTCCCGTTTTGTTGTCATTTTTTGAAAGCGCGGGCGTTACCGCTGTTTGCCGAGGAAGAACACCGCCATGGTGCCCGGGCCGGAATGAGAGCCGATGACCGAGCCGATGGTGTTGAACAGCATGACCTGGGCGCCGGTGTGCTTTTTGACGAACGCCGCCGTTTGCTTGGCTTCCTCCAAACAGTCGCCGTGGCTGATGAAAACCGGTTCGTTTTCGATGCCGCCCACAGCGGATTCCTTCATCTTTTTCGCCAGCTCTTCCAGAGAGGCGGCGCGTCCGCGGGTCTTGCCCATCAGGATGAGATGTCCCTCGTCGTCGACATGCAGCACCGGCTTGATGCCGAGCAGTGAGCCGAATACGGCCGAGGTTTTGGAGACGCGCCCGCCGCGGTGCAGGAACATCAGATCGTCCACCGTAAACCAGTGGCAGATATTCAGCTTGTGGTCCTCCACCCATTTGGCGTTGTCCTCAAGCGACATGCCGCCGTCGCGGTTCTTCATCGCATAATACACCAAAAGTCCCTCGCCCAGTGACGCGCAAAGCGAGTCGATGACGATGATTTTGCGGTCGGGATATTTTTCCGACAGCTCCTTCGCCCCCTGCACACACGACTGATAGGTGCCCGAAAGGCCGCTGGAAAACGCGATGTGCAGAATGTCCTCGCCCGCTTTGACATACGGCTCGATAAATTCAACAAACTGGAAGGTGTTGATTTGGTTGGTGGTGCAGGTCTCTTTGTTGCGCAGCCGTGTATAGACCTCTTCTCTGCTGATTTCCTGATCGGCGCCTTCGGTGTAATTTTTGCCGCCGATGCAAAATCCCAAACCGATACAGGGAATGTTGTGCTCCTCCAAAAAGGAGAACGGCAGGTCACAGGTGGAGTCGGTGGTCAAACGATAGCTCATAAAAAATCCCTCCGTTTTGTACTGCGCGGCGCAGCGTACGCATGATGTATTTTTTACTTTTTAATTTTTAAGAAAATCACTGTTAAAAAAATCTGTCTATCTAGTTTCCGATACTATATTACATCATATTGACCGCATATGTCAAGGCGTTTGGCAGAGATTTTTATATTTTCCTGATTTTCGGGCGGGACGGCGTTTGTAAACGGGGCCGCCGTGCCGGATGCAAGCGCTTGCCGATTTTTTGTTTTCTGCGGGCGGCGGTATGGGATGCGGCACAGACAGTATAGAGGTAAAATACGGTCGAATTTACCGACTGCCGAACAGCGAGCGCAAAAGGGCGTCGGCGCGCGCCGAATCATATCCGCCGGGCACGCGCGCGTAGTGCGGCAGGTCTTGAAAGCGCGCGGAATAAGAGGCGAGCTGTTCATCGGTCATGTGCACCTCTGTGCGTGCAAGGGTATCCAAAACGGTGTACAGCCGCTCTCTTGTGCCGCACAGCGCATAAAGCGCGTTTGCCCGTTTTGGCGCGTGCTGCTCGGCGCAGTGCAGCAGCTCGGGCATCAGCACCGCGCACGCCAGCCCGTGCGGTACGCCGAAATCCTCCGTCAGCACATATCCCATCGGGTGCGGAAAGGCGGTGCCGAAGGCGTTGAGCATCATGCCCGCCCACAGCGCGCCGTCAAACAGCTCGTCGCGAAGCGTCTTTGGGGGCAGACCGCCGTTTTCGCACAGCCATGTCAGCCCATCAAGGAGCCTCGGCAGCGCCTGCTGTGCATACAGCGTGCCAAGCTCGTTGCAGGACGGATTGAGAAACCCCTCTACCGTATGGGCGAGCGCGTCGAGCGCGGTCGAGACGGTGGAGGCGCGGGGCAGGGTATCGGTATAGCGCGGGTCGCAAAAGGCGACACGCGCATAACAGTATGCATGCTTGATGCTGCGCTTGCGGCCGTTGTCGTCGGTGATGACGGCGACGGCGGACACCTCGCTGCCCGTGCCCGCCGTCGTGCCGCAGACAGCCAGCGGCAGCGGCGCGCGCCGCAGGGAGGCGGCGTAGACGGTTTCGGGGTCGATGACAAAATTGGCGGCCATCCATGCGGTGGCTTTGGCGGCGTCCATCACGCTGCCGCCGCCGATGGCGAGGATGCTGTGGGCGCCCGCCGCTTCGGCGGCCTGTGCAGCGCGGCGGCATTCCTCCATCGAGGGATTTTCCGAAATATGGGGAAAAACGGTGGCCTGCACGCGCGCCGCCTTGAGCGAAGCGAGCGCATCGTCAAGAGCGCCGCACGCGGCGGCACCGTGTTCTCCCGTCATAATCAGACAGCGCCTTCCGAAGGCGGCGAGCTGTTCGCCGCACGCAGACAGCGCTCCCTCCCGACGGATGAGCGAAACGGGCATATGAAAACGCAGCGGTTGCATTGGGTCGGTCTCCTTTCCTCAGATAAAAAGCGTATAAAGAGCGTAATACGCAAGCCCCATACGCCTGCGTATACACCTGCGTATACACCTGCGTATACGCAGGCGTATGGACAGCTTGTCAAAAAACGCGCTGTAAAAGGATTTTGTGGCATACCACCGCCTCCCC
>JBJEIR010000101.1:0-1378 GCA_051877215.1 Acutalibacteraceae bacterium
CTCTGACGAGGGGGAGGGGCATTGGCGTGCCGCCCTTTCCCTTGGCTCCCTCTGATTAGGGAGCTGGGCACCGCAGGTGACTGAGGGAGAGAATAACAACATTCTGTATTTATCGGAAACAGGTAAAAATCCGCCACATTTTCTCTCCCTTTTCCCTCATCAGAGGGAGGCCCCCTCTATCTCCACAAAATGGCGCAAAGGATAAACAATCCCTCAGTCTCCGCCTTGCGGCAAAGCCGGCTCCCTTGTGCAACGAGAGCCGAAGGGCGCGCGGTATCCCACAAACAATACAACCGCTCTTTTTTGTGCGCCGTACGGAGCGTCGATTTTGGAATTTTTTCTCCGCGCGTTTTTTTGGCAAAACCTCTTGACAAGCTATTTGCTTTTCGATATAATGGACTGCGTCCCCGTAAAGGGCGGCTTTTTTCGGCGCTCTGTACGGCAATATACGGCGGTATAGCTCAGTTGGCTAGAGCATGCGGTTCATACCCGCAGTGTCGTTGGTTCGAATCCGACTACCGCTACCACTTCCCGGCCCGATGGTCAAGCGGTTAAGACACCGCCCTTTCACGGCGGTATCACGGGTTCGATTCCCGTTCGGGTCACCATCTACAGCGCAATCGCGGCAATCGCTGCGGCGGCGCTTATAACGGGCGCATAGCTCAGCTGGTTAGAGCGCTTGCTTCACACGCAAGAGGTCGGCGGTTCGAGTCCGTTTGCGCCCACCATGTAAAAAAACTCTTTTGTCTATCAGACAAAAGAGTTTTTTTACAATGATATCCGTTCCTTGCGGAACGGGTGATATACCCTGCGGGTATGATATCTGCTTCGCAGGTGATATACGCTTCGCGTATGAAAGGAACGGATAGTATATCATACAGCGTAAGCTGTATATCATGTCGCCAATAGCGATATATCATTAAAAAACGAAGATATGATTATTGTGAAAGCAGGTGCTTTTATGTCCGAGAACAGATTACTTGATCTCTCCTTTCAGTTTGCTGTTGCGATTGTAAACCTTGTTGACGGCGTAACTGTACCGAAAAGTTCTTATATGACCGATCAGCTTGCAAGAGCAGGCACTTCCGTTGGCGCAAATATCCACGAAGCACAATATGCGCAGAGCAAAAAAGACTTTATTGCCAAGCTGGAAATTGCTTTGAAAGAATCTAATGAAACAAGCTATTGGTTAAAGCTGATGTATGAAACCAAAAGGATTGATATGCAAACATATCAATACACAGAAAAGTTATGCGGTAACATTCGCAGATTACTTATCGCTTCCTGCCGCACCGCAAAGGAGAACACAAAGTAATCGCGGTAATCTGTTGAAAATACGATAAAGAAACACAAATGGGCGGTTGTGCCGAAAAGGAGT
>JBJEIR010000101.1:1478-13898 GCA_051877215.1 Acutalibacteraceae bacterium
TCCTTTAAAGCCGAGGGGAGTAGAAAAGCCGCGTGTTTTCAGGGGCAAGCCTTTCCTTTGAATAAAAACAGCCGTCCTTTCGCGGTGTCTTTTTAGCAGGTTTTACTCCACCGTATCGGTTGTTTGCACGCTCTTTTGCAAAAAAACACGCCCAAAAAGAGATATTTAAAATAAAAAACGCAGAGCCGATTGGTTGCTCTGCGTTTACTTTTTATAGATGATGATGTCGGAAAGAGGACAGTCCATCGCTTCACAGATTCTTTCCAGCACATAACTATCATAGCGTTTCACTTTGTTTTTATAATAATTATCGATTATCTGATATTGTATACCGGTTCTTTTTGCCAGTTCATATCGGGTCAAACCGTATTTTTCCAATGCTTTATCAAGTGTTAATTTTATCATAATGATAGTCTACACCCCTTGTATCCATTTTATTAGGGGTATATTGCATTGACAATTCTCCTGATTAAATATATACTTATATAAATATATAAAAGGAGAAAATATCATGATAAAGCGCATTGTGGTTGCAGGATGCAGAGATTATGAAGAGTATGATGATGCAAAAGAATACATTGAAATGTGTATAGAGAAAATCAGGGAAAAATATACACTTGTATTTTTATCAGGCGGTTGCAGAGGTGCGGATATGCTGGGAGAAAGATATGCAAAGGAAAACGGTTTTTGTATAGAACGCTATCCCGCCGATTGGCAAAAATATGGGAAAAGCGCCGGGCCTAAACGAAATCTGCAGATGGCAAAAGTCTGCGATTATGTTATTTGTTTCTGGGACGGAAAAAGCCGCGGAACGGCGTCTATGATATCCTATGCAAAAGAGTTAAAAAAGCCGCTGAAAATCAAGAAAATATCTGAAAAAACGAGCCGCAAAGGAAGGCTGTTCTAAAAAAGAAATATTCAAAAATAAAGTAAAATGAGGTTTGCATCAAAACGCGACACTTGCAAAATATATAGACAAAATTTGGGGCACCTTCCTTGCGGAGGGTGCCCCAAGGGCGTTTTTTGCCATGAGTGGTACGGTTCGTCGTATGCTGATTTCTTCCATCAACACCGCAAAGGAAAACACAAAGTAATCGCGGGCAGCTGTTGAAAATACGATAAAGAAACACAAATGGGCGGTTGTGCCGAAAAGGAGTTCCTTTAAAGCCGAGGGGAGTAGAAAAGCCGCGTGTTTTCAGGGGCAAGCCTTTCACAGCCGTCCTTTGCAACTGCTCTTTTTTGTGAATGAAGCGTTCCCTTGCGGGAACATGAAGAGTGCTTCGCACATGAAGTCGCCTTCGGCTAATGAAGTGTGCCTGACGGCACGATAAGGAACGCTTCGCTTCATGTTGCGCACTGCGCAACACTTCATGGCGGCAACGCCGCCGCTTCATAGCCGCAAAGCGGCGCTTCATTTACAAAGCCTATTGCCCTTGCCGGGAGGTCTGTGAGCAAAGGGGATGATGCGCCTGCTTAGGAGGATTTTAAAACGGACACTTCCTCCTGCGCTTTTTTTCTGCTGCCGGGGATTTTTTTGACCAGCCGCCATACCCAAAAGGCGGGCAGCACATACGGATGCCGATAAACAAACGGATACTTGTCCTTGCACCAGTTCGGTCCGGGGAACAGCCGCAGCAGACAGTATTTGAGCTTTGTAAAGCCGCTGATCGGCGCATCCTCGGTCTGCATGGAATGCAGCTCACGGCGAACGCGGGTCTCAACGGTTCCGTAGGTGCCGGCCTTGAGGTGAAACAAGAGAAATTGCTGTTCCTTGGGGGTCAGCGAGAGCGCAGACAGCGGCTTGTCACTGCCGAAGAGCTTCTCGGACAGCAAACGGCTGTTTTCCTCGTAATCCCGTATAGAAAGCGCGTCCAGCTCCTTGTCCACATAGCGGCGATCCATCGACCGCCCGATGGTATGCTGCATCACATAGAGGTCGGCCAATGTGCGAATGCCGGTCCCTCTGTGGTGAAAGTGCTTATATGCGTGAGCGACGGCAAAGAGATAAAAATCCTCCGGCGTAAAACGGAGCCGATAGGGCTTGTCCGCGTCCGAAAGAAGCGTTTGCCGTATCGGTGCGTGTGCTTTTGCCGCATCTTCATACTCCGTTTCACTGAAAAGGGAGGTATGCATTTCAAAATTATACACAGGGGGCTTTGTATAGACATCGTGGTTGCTTTTGTTAAAGACCTCCGCCGAGTAGCCATGCCGTAAAAAAATCTCCTTTACCTGTTCGCGTTTGGTTTCGTCGAAGAGAAGATCGTTATCGGCCATTTCCCGCATGCCGTATTGCGGATAAAGGTCTTTCAGAACACAGCCTTTCAGCGGCATATGCCAAATGCCCGCGGCTTCCATGTCGTTCATCAGAAGCTCACGCTGCGCATCCAGCAGCATGGTTTTTCGAATCGCCTTGTTTTTGGCGTCCAGCCACTGCTTTTGAACGGTCGGGTCAGACTGCGCAAACACAGCGGTCTTTTCCAACACCATGCAAACCATGGCGGACACGCTGTGCGCTTGCGCAAGCGCAAACAGGCCGCTTGGCTCGATTCCGTCCAAAACGGCTTCGTCGATGGCGGCGCGGCGCAGTGCGCAGGAAATCAAATAAATCAGCTGCTCACCGGTTTTGTTCAAGCGCTCCATCTGCCTCCCCCCCTTCTTTGCGCATACCAAGCGGCGGTATGCGGCGTATGCGTCACAGACCGCGGCGCCTATCCGCTCGTTTTTTGAGAGCCTTCAGCTTGTCCCGAAGGTATAAAATCGGTCTGCGGATAAAAAACAAATCGACCCATATATGAGAATACAGGCGATAGGCCGGCTCGGTCACATCGTGCCAGCGGCCCTTTCGGTAAAACCGCGTCACAATGCCGCATATCTGCTCTTTTCGGACATATTCCTTTTGTCGGCAGTTGTCGCCGTTGATGACATAGACATCGCCTTTTTTATACAGCACACGGTGGATTACGCCCTGGGTTTCCCCGCGGATATACAGCACGACATCATACCGCGCGGGAGGGCGGGTGAGGGTGTGGATTTCGGCGATGCTGTCCGACTCATACAGCATGGGATTCATGCTGACGCCTCTCGGCGTGCTCAAATACATGCCGTGCTTTTTCAGTTGTTCGAGCTGCTCGCGGCCCATCGCTACTCCTCCAGAGCGCCGATTTTTCTCAGGTTTTTCAGTACCGTATCCACACTGTCGGCAAGCACGCTTTTCGGTGCGTCATATGTCTTTTCCAGCTCCGAAATCAGCTGTTCTCGGGTGGTTTCCCGCTTGAGCAGGTCGATGATTTCGGCGGCGGTTTTGTTGCTGCGCACCAATCCGCGAAAACCGTCGCTGCGGATACACACCATCACCTGCTGATCTGCGGCCATGTGGGTGATAAATTCCGATTTTAGTTTCATGTTTGTCATCCGTCCTTTTTTTGCATTCCCTCAAAGGCGATGCGTGCCGCCTCCGGCTGCTGATTGCAGCGCAGTTTGTACAGCCCGACGCGGGTCGTCAGCCTGTCCAGCAGCCAAAGGGTTTTCTGCATCGAAGGGGCGTTTTCGGGCTTGTTGACCTGCCGAAAAAGCAGGGGATAGGCCTCTTTCGGGGAAAGGCGCTGAATGGTATTGTGCTCTCCCCGCTCCAGCAGGCAAATCGCTTTTAAGGGAACGGAAAGGTTGCTGCTTAAATGATGCTTTCCGTCCCACGGCGTGCCGAAGACGGTGACGCCGCCGTCGCGGACGGTGAGCAGGGGCTTGTCGTCGTTGACCATCACCGCGCGGCTGCCGAACACCTCCCGCCAAAGCCGTGTGTGGGTGCTTTTTCCCGTGCCGCTTTCGGCGGTGAACAGATACCCCTCTCGGTCCACGCTGATACAGGAGCCGTGAAACAACAGCGTATCGTCCGCGAGCAGGGCGGCGGCCAGCTTTCGGTAAACGGCCAGCGTCTCTAAATAGGCGTCGGAAAACGGCCGCACCGGGATGCCCTTTTGCCGATCCTCTTTTTCCGATTTTTGCCGCTCCGCGTCAATATCGGCCTGACAAACGCCAATCACGATTTCGGGAGACCGCTCTGCGGCTTGATAGTCCCGACACATGGCGTGAATCTCTCGGTGAAGAGAACGGATACAAACGGTATGATCCGCCAGTTTATACAGCCCCGTCACACAATCCCCCCCTCCTTACGAAAAAAGGCAGGCAACCTGTGTTACCTGCCAAAAGGCGGGCAACCCGTGTTTCCCGCCTTGAAAATGCGCATACAATCTATCGGTTGTCGAGGAATTACCATGGATTCTCGTTTTCCTCTTCCCAGCCGGCCCAGTCGCCCGGGCGAGTGGGGATCGGGTCGCCGCCGGTTGTGGGGGTGCCGCCGCTTGTGGCGATGACATCCTCCTCTTCAAATTCGATAATTTCCATCTCGGCCGGTTCAAATTGTTCAAGAGCCATCGCAAAACCCTCCCGATGGGAACCGCCCGCCTTGGGCGGATACCCCGTCCGTGCGCCTTCGGCGATTCTGCCGCATTTTGGATACAGCTGTATTATGCGCTTTTTGGTCGGAAAAGTCAACAAAAAAACAGAATTTTCATAGATTTGTCACATATGCGTCCTATGTTTGCCGAGGCGCGCGTCGGCGGCGGGAAACCCCTCTTGTTTTTTATTTTCGGATGCGGTATACTGAACGGGAAAGAAGAGGAGGCGGCGAGAGTGAGACGAATCAAAAGGACATTTTGTATATTGCTGACGACCGCTTTGCTGCTGCTGCCGGTTACGGGCTGCTTCGGCGGCGGTGGCGGCCAAAGCGTTCCCCGCAAAATCGGCGTTTGTCTGCCGAATAATCAGGAGGCATTTTGGACCGCGTGTGCGCAGGAGCTGGAAAATGTGCTGTCCTCCGGGGGACACAGCATGGAGCTTTATTACGCGCAGGACGATGCGGACAAGCAGGCGCAGCAGCTGAAAGAGGCTGCGGCGGCGGGCTGTCGGTCGATTTTGCTCGCGCCTGTGGACGCGCAGTCGGGCGCGCTTTGCGAAGCGGTGGATTCGCTTGCGGAGCAGACGGTGAAAATCATCTCGTTTTATGATTTGCTGTTTAACGCGCAGGGACTCGCCGCGTATGTGACCTATGACCTGATTGGTGCGGGCAAGCAGGCCGCCACGCAGATGATTGCCGATTTGGGGCTGGCGGGCAAACCCTCGGCGACGGTCGAGCTGATTACAACGCCGATGGCGGACGGCTTTTCGGCGGACAATTGGTACAACGGCGCGATGAGCGTGCTGCGCCCGTATATCACAAGCGGACAGCTGGTGATTCGCAGCGGACAAAACAATTCCTCAAGCAGCTTTGCGGCGGATGAGGAAGCCGCAAGCGTGCGCTATCAAACGCTTTTTGAGCAATACGGCGCGCCCGACGCCGTGCTGTGCACCTCCGACATCGCCGCGCAGGGCGTGATGGACGCGGTGGCGGCGCTGCGGGAGCAGGGGACGGAAACGCCGCTTCCTATTCTGACGGGATACGGCTCTTTGGAGCGCGTGAACCGTGAGATTGAAAACGGCGGAAAGCTGTCCACCGCGTACGGCGAGCCGTCCCGGCTTTGTTCCGCGGCGGCGGCGCTTGCGGTGGCGGCGTACGACAACGATTTGTCAAAGGCATCGGATACCGCGTCGTATTATAACGGCAAAAAAATCGTTGCGACCTGTGCGGTCGCGACAGTCGCCGTCAACGCCGTCAATTATCCCGATACGCTGGTGGCGAGCGGACGGCTGTCGTCCGCCGCAACCGCCTCGCAGACGGACGCCGCTTAAAAACGCGGCGCGCTTTGCGGGGTATTCGTAAAACAGTTCATCCGACCTATGGTTGCAATCATAGGTCGGATTTTATGTTATGTGGGAGCTATCATAGGTCGGATTTTATGTTATGTGGGAGCAATCATAGGTCGGATTTTATGTTATGCACCGCCGCAGCAGCGCCCTTTGGCTCCCTTGTGTAAAGGGATCCGCCGCAAGGCGGAGACTGAGGGATTGTTTGTCCTTTACGCCATTTTGCGGTGGTAAAGCTGTCAACCCCACCGTCACGGCTTGACGCCGTGCCACCTCCCCTTGCACAGGGGAGGCTTTGGTGCGCGGCAGCGCCCTTTGGCTCCCTTGTGTAAAGGGAGCTGGATCCGCCGCAAGGCGGAGACTGAGGGATTGTTTTCTTTGCGCAGATTTGCGGGGATGTGGTGTGTTTCGTCGATCTCTTGAGCGGTTCAACAACCCTTCCGTCACGGCTTGACGCCGTGCCACCTCCCCTTGCACAGGGGAGGCATCGGCATGCCGCAAATGCGGTGGTGTTAATCCCTCTCATCACACAGGGAGGCTTTGGTGCGCCGCAAATCCCTCGTCAGAGGGAGCCAAGGGAAAGGGCGGCACGCCAATGCCCCTCCCCCTCGTCAGAGAGGGCCTAAAAACAAGCCTCCCTCTGATGAAGGGAGTAGGAGGGAGAGAAATTCCAGTGGATTTTTGCTTATTTCCGATAAAGGCAGAACACTGTTATTCTCTCCCTCAGTCACCTGCGGTGACAGCTCCCTCATCAGAGGGAGCCTATGGAACAACGCCGCACCAAAATCGCTCCTCGTCATACAGGGGAGGCGATGGATGTGGCGTCGACGGCTTTGTTTTTTATCGTTGAAAAAGCTGAAATTGATGATATCTACTACTCGAACGGCAACACCCGGCAACTCTATTCGTAAAATATTTGAGCTTGCCGGGATACATGTTACAGCCCCTATTGCCATCACATTTACATTCCGCACGAAATCGTTTTTTCCATATATCATACGGCTTCAATATATGCAAAAAACGCTCTTATGAGCACCCGCCTTTGCGGCGGCGCGGTTGACAAGGCAGAAAAATACGAAGAAAAGCGCACAGAGAAACACTATATATAGGTTTTGAACTTTCTGTTCGGTCTATATATAGTGTTTTTTGTTGCTCTGAATCACGAAACAGCCGATATACGCACAGGTTATGCCGCGCCTGCGCATATGCGCGTCGTACCCGCGCATAGCGCGTTGTGTCTGCGCATAGCGCGTCGTACCCGCGCATAGCGCGTTGTGTCTGCGCATAGCGCGTCGTGTCCGCGCATAAGAATAGAGCAAAAAGGGGGGATGCATCATGGCGCGATGCAAGCGTTGCAAAGAGTGCCGACGGGCGGTTTCGATGCGGCCGACCTGCGGCGGGCGCGCGCTCTGCTTGGCACCGTGGCTGGCGGTGCTGCTGACAGCGCTGTTTTTTGCGGTGCTGTTCGTGCGCTGTTCGTGCGGCGGGCGAAGCTGCGGCACCTCTGTTGCGGCGGCGGCGGAACAGCCGCCTGTTTTGAAAACGCTGATGTATCATCATTTGCTGCCGAAGGCACAGGCGGGCGCGCTCGCGGGTAATTCCATCGTGACCTATACGGAGGATTTTGAAGCGCAGCTTTGCTGGCTGTCGCAAAACGGCTGGGAGAGCGTTACGGCGGCGCAAGCGGCGGCGTATTACCGAGGGGACGCGGCGCTGCCGCAAAAAAGCGTCCTCATTACCTTTGACGACGGCTATTTGAGCAACGCGGTCTATGCCGCGCCGCTGCTGCGGCAATACGGCGCGAAGGCGACCGTCTTTTTGGTGACAGGTGCGGTAAAAACGGGAGAGCAGACCTTTTCCGCAAACGCGGTGCAAATGATGACAAGGGAGACGCTTGAGGCCAATGCGGATGTGTTTGAGTATGCGGCGCACACCCATGACCTGCATCGGGCGACGGGCGCGGGGCGCTCCGCCCTGACGGACGCGACGGCGCAGGCGGCCGCAGAGGATTTGCAGGCGTGTCAGGCATTGCTCGGCACCTTGCGCGGAGGAAATCCGCAGGCGTTTTCGTATCCCTACGGCTTTTCCGACGAAAAAACAAGAACCCTGCTTTCGGAAAACGGGGTGCAAATTGCGTTTCTCGCCGATGAGGGATCGGGAGAGGAACCGCCCGATTTGCTGAAAATGCCACGCTATCCCGTCGATTACACGGTGTCGACGGGAACCTTTGCGTCTTATTTTGAATAGGGCGCGGCGTTTCACGTGAAACAATTTGAACGAAACGGGAAAGCACCGCCCGTATGCGCCGCCCGCGCCCCGTTCTCGTCTGCAAGGGAGTGTGCAAAAACCGCCCGCCGTTTACACACAAGTGTGCGGCGGGCGGCTTTTTTGGCGGTCGGCGGACAAGCCGCCTTTTGGACGGTGCTTTTTGATTGTTTCACATGAAACAATCAAAAAAATACGCCGATTTTGCGAAAAGGGCTTTTTTCTTGCCAAAAGCCGTGATATAATGAGGGCATTGCACGAGGATGCTTTGGCATGGCGCCGCACGGTTGGATAGGAGCGGCGCGGCGCAGGAAAGCGTTCAAAACAAAGCACCGTCCGGGAGGGAATCGCTGAATATGGGCAAGATCATAGCCGTCGTCAATCAAAAAGGCGGTGTCGGCAAAACAACCACAACGGTCAGCCTTGCCGCCGCGCTCGGCTTGCTCGGAAAAACCGTGCTGCTGGTGGATCTTGATCCGCAGGGCAATGCGACGAGCGGCGTCGGCCAAAGCAAACGGCAGGACGGCGCGTCGGTATACGATTTGCTGATCGGGCAGGCGCAGCCGCAAGACGCGGTGCGTCAAACCGCTTTTGCCAATTTGAGTCTGCTGTCGTCCGGCATGCAGCTCGCCGGCGCGGAAATCGAGCTGATTGGGCTGCCGCGGCGGGAAAACCGCCTGAAAGCGGCGCTGGCGCCGCTGCGGGCGTCCTATGACTATCTGCTGATTGACTGCCCGCCCGCGCTCGGATTGCTGACGCTCAATGCGCTGTGCGCGGCAGATACGCTGATTGTGCCGATTCAGTGCGAATATTACGCGCTGGAGGGCTTGGCACAGCTGATGGATACGGTGCGGCGGGTGCGGCGTCTGTATAATCCGACGCTGGACATGGAAGGCGTGCTGCTGACCATGTATGACGGACGGCTGAATTTGACACAGCAGGTGGTTTCGGAAGTGAAAAAATTCTTTCCGCGCAAGGTGTTTTCCACGCCGGTGCCGCGCTCGGTGCGTTTGGCGGAGGCACCCGGCTTCGGGCGGCCGATCCAGTATTACGACCGCAGCTCACGCGGCTCGATCGCGTATGAACAGATCGCGCGGGAACTGATTCGAAACAACAGCTGACAGGAGGAAAACAGAGGATGGCGTTTAAAAAAGGAGGGCTCGGACGGGGGCTGGACGCGCTGATGGCGGAAAACAGCACCGAGGATGCGTCCAAAACGGTGACGCTGCGCCTTGTGGATGTTCGCCCAAACCCCGAACAGCCCCGCCGTCAATTCGATGAGCAGGCGCTGTCGGAGCTGGCGTCGTCGATTGAAAAGCACGGCGTTTTACAGCCGCTTGTGGTGCGCCCGATGCCCGACGGCGGATATGAGATTGTTGCCGGTGAACGGCGGTGGCGGGCGGCGCGGCTGGCGGGACTTGCCGAGGTGCCGGTGGTCATTCGCGAGCTGTCCGACCGCGAGACGGCGGAGCTGGCGCTCATTGAAAATTTACAGCGGGAGGACCTCAATCCCATCGAAGAAGCGCTCGGCTACCGACAGCTCATCGACAAATTCGGCCTGACACAGGAAGAAACGGCGGCGGCGGTCAACCGCTCCCGTTCGGCGGTCGCCAATATGCTTCGGCTGCTCTCGCTCCCGCAGCCGGTGGCGGAGCTGGTGCAGACGGGCGCGCTTTCCGCCGGACATGCCCGCGCGCTGCTCGCGTTGGAGACGGCGGAGCAACAGCTTGGGCTGGCGGCGGATATCGTTGACAAGGGCTTGTCCGTGCGGGCGGTGGAGGAAGCCGTCAAACGGCAAAAGGCAAGCACTGCCGCACACAAGACAAGCGGGCGAAAAGCCGCGTTTCAAGCGCGCTTCGGCGACGAGGTGGCGCTCGCGCTCGGGGAACAGATGGGGCGCAAGGTCCGCGTGACCGAGGGAAAAAAAGGCGGCGTGCTGCACATTGAGTTTTTTGATGAAGACGATCTGCGCTCGCTCGCGCAGGCGCTCGCCGGCGAATAACCGCCGCGCTTTGTGCAGACAGGCGGTAAATGCAGCCGCTTTTTCCATCGTTTCAAGGATGCAATCATCTTTTTATACGGCAAACAGGACAGCCGATTTTAGAAATCAAAGGAAGTTGAGGAAATCATGGTAGACATCAAACTGGTCAGAAGCAATCCCGATGCGGTAAAAGAGGCCGTGAAAAAAAGAGAGATGGATCTCGACAGCCTGATCGACGACATTTTGGCGATCGACGAACAGCGCCGCCAGATGACGAGCGAGGTCGAACAGCTCAAGGCGCGCCAAAACGCCGCGTCCAAGCAAATTCCGCAGCTCAAAAAAGCGGGAGAGGACACCTCGGCGCTGATGGCGGAGATGAAGACCCTGTCCGATCAAATCAAAGAGGAGGGCGCCAAGCTGACCGAGCTGGAGGACAAGCAGCATGAGCTGATGCTGTCCATCCCCAATCTCCCCGACCCCGATCTGGTGGGCGGCGGCAAGGAAAACAACGCGCCCGTTCATGTTTTCGGTGAGCAGACAACATTCGATTTTGAGCCCAAAAACCATGTGGAGCTGTGCGAAAGCCTCGGCCTGATCGATTATGAGCGCGGCGCAAAGCTCGGCGGAAACGGCAGCTGGATTTACCGCGGCATGGGTGCGCGCATGGAATGGGCGCTGCTCAACTTCTTTATCAGCGAGCATCTCAACGACGGCTATGAGCTGATTTTGCCGCCGCATATGCTCGGCTATGAATGCGGCTATACGGCAGGACAGTTCCCGAAATTCAGCGATGAGGTGTACTGGATTGCCAACCCCACCGGAAGCGACAAGCGCTTTATGCTGCCGACGGCGGAAACCGCGCTGGTCAACCTGCACCGCGGCGAGATTCTGACGCCCGATGAGCTGCCCAAAAAATACATTTCCTATACGCCCTGCTATCGCCGCGAGGCGGGCAGCTACCGCTCGGAGGAGCGCGGCATGATTCGCGGCCACCAGTTTAACAAGGTGGAGATGGTGCAGTATACCACCGAGGAGGGCTCCGACGAAGCGTTTGAGGAGCTGGTGCGCAAGGCGGAAACGCTGGTGCAAAAGCTCGGCCTGCACTACCGTCTTGAAAAGCTGGCGGCGGGAGACTGCTCCTTCTCCATGGCGCGCACCTATGACATTGAGGTGTGGATTCCCAGCATGGGCATTTACAAAGAGGTCAGCTCCGCGTCCAACGCGCGCAGCTATCAGGCGCGCCGCGGCAACATCCGCTATCGCGGCGAGGACGGCAAGATGCATTTTGCGCATACGCTCAACGCGTCGGGACTGGCGACCAGCCGCGTGATGCCCGCCATTGTGGAGCAGTATCAAAACGCCGACGGGTCGGTCACGGTGCCGGAGGTCCTGCGTCCCTTTATGGGCGGCGTGGAGGTCATCCGATAAACGGCGCCGAAACGGCGTTTTTGCCGATTGGCCGCATCACGCCGCAAAACAGACAAAAGCAGAGAAGGTTTACAGTATGAATCCCGTTTGTCCGCAGAATATTCAGGCGGTTTACGCGATGAACACGCGCATCAGCACCTTTGATGTCGACCCTGACCGCTTGCTCACGCCCTCGGCGCAGCTTCGGCTGCAGCAGGAGGTCGGGGAGCGCCATTTCGGAGAGGGCGGCATGGGCTTTGAAGGCATGGCGGCCGCCGGCCTTGCGTTTGTGACGGTACAAAACAACTGCGTGATATACCGCCGCCCCGCGGTAAATGAGCAGGTGACGCTCGAAACCTGGAACCGCGGCACGCGCGGCGTGCGTTTTTTTCGCGGATACCGCTTTTTGAGTGCGTCGGGCGAGCTGCTGATTGACAGCACCTGCTCGTTTGCGCTGGTGGATGTGCATACGCACACCCTTGAGCGCCCGGAGGCGTTCGAACGGATTGCGCCGCTGGCCGCCGTTCCCGCACCGGTGCGGGAAAGCACCTGCCCCGATCCCCAAAGAATTCGGCTTCCCTTATCGATGACCGAGGCGGGACGGCACACCGTGCGGTATTCGCAGCTCGATTTTAACGGGCATCTCAACAACACCTGCTATGCGGATGTGCTGTGCGACTATGCGCCGCTCTCTCCCGTCGGCAAAGCGGTCAAGGGCTTTTCCATCACCTATCTGCATGAAGCAAAGCAGGGGGACACGCTCTCTTTGACGGCGGCGATGCAGCAGGAAGAGGAGGGTGTCCGCCTCTTTATGCAGGGCGAAAACGGCGGCAAACCGTGCTTTACGGCGACGATGCTGTTTTCATAAGCGCGCCGGGCGGCGAAAGCGGCCGCCGATTTTGCAAAAAACAAGAAAAAACAATCTTTTCCCTCTCCTTACACAGGGGGAAAGGCTTTGGTGCGGCGTT
>JBJEIR010000102.1:0-3286 GCA_051877215.1 Acutalibacteraceae bacterium
TGTCTGTCCATCACATAGCGCACAATCCGTTCATCGACATCAACCCCCGTGCAGGCGGAAATCTCCGCTGTCTGTGCCGACGAATTCACCTCACACACCAGCGCGGAGCCGGTCTCATCATGAAGCAAGTCGACCCCGGCAATCTCCGCATGAAGCAGCCGACAACAGCGAAGCGCCAATTCCGTTTCCTCCTGCGTGGGCGTATAGGCCGTTCCGTGTCCGCCCGCCCCGACATTGGCGCGAAAATCATCCTCGTTGCGGCGGGTCATAGCGGCAACGACCTCACTGCCCACCACATACAGCCGAATATCCGTGCCCGCAGAAGAGGCGATAAAGCGCTGCAGCAAAAACGGACGGGCGTGCATGGTCTTGACAAGCGCACGCAGCTCCTGCGGCGTGCGCGCCAGATACACCTGACCGCCCAGCGAGCCAAAGCATTCTTTTACCACCAGCGGATAGGAGAGCGCCTCTTCCGCTTCGCAGAGAAACTGCTCGCCGACTTCGTCGTACTCGACATAGGTCATCGGCGCGACCCATGTCTGCGGCATGGGGATTCCCTCACGGCAGAGCACAAGCTGCGTCGCCGCTTTGTCATCGCAGGCGGCGACCGCCTGTGAACGGTTATACAGCCGCACTCCCTGCGCTTCCATGGCGCGCGCAAGCCGCACATCCTTGTCCCAAAAAAGCGCAAATGCTTCCTCGGCGCCGACTGCCCTGACCCCTTCTCCGAGCGACGCGTAAAGCGCCGTGTTGGCGACCGGCGTCAGTGTCATGCCGATTTTTTGAGCGGCGTGTACAAGCGAGTTTACCGCGCGGGGCGCCCCGTTTTGATTCCAAAATCCGTTGTAAACGATCTGTCCGCGCATGAAGGTGCCTCCCAAAAGCCGCCCGCCCCGACCGCAACGCGGGTCAGAGCGGGCTCATCTGCTGTTTTTCGTCAAATCTTTGTCAGTGTAAAGCAGGTGGCTTCAAAATCCCACAGATGCTCAAGCGCAATGCCCGCATACATCAGCTCATCGCCGCGGTAGTCGGCATTCAGCTCGTCAATGTGATACAGCGCATCCGCATCCAAGCCCTGCAATTTCAGCACGTGCTTCGGGTCGGCGGGGATATTCAACTGTCGCACATACACCGCAAACGCCTTGCTCTTATCCGGCAGCACAAACATCCACGCACAGGCGTTGGTCTCAAACGGGCTGACCAAACGGTAAAAATCGCCGCTGAGCACCAGCTCGCTGACCTTGCGGTAGCGGTCGGTCTGATTTCGGATCTCCGCACGCTCCTCATCGGTGAGCGAAAGCGGGTTGAGCTCATATCCGAACGACGCGCTCATCGCCACCAGCGCCCGCGTATTGTAGGGCGTGACACGGTTCATTTGATGATTCGGGCTTGCGGACAGATGCGCCGTCATGCTTTGCGGCGGATACACCATCGAGGTGCCGTACTGGATTTTCAGGCGCTCAATCGCGTCGGAATCATCCGAAGTCCAAATCTGCGGCTGGTAATAGAGAATTCCGGCGTCAAAACGGCCGCCGCCGCCCGAGCAGCCCTCAAATATCACATCCGGGAACTGCTCGGTCAAATAGCCCATAAAGCGATAGAGATTGAGCACAAAGCGGTGAAACACCTCGCCCTGCCGCTCAGGCGGCAGCGCCTTGGAATACGCCTCCGTAAAATGGCGGTTCATATCCCATTTGACATACGAAATACGGTTGTTTCGCAGCACGCCGCCGACCGTTTCCTCAAGATATTGCAGGACATCCTCCCGAGACAAATCCAAAATCAACTGCTGACGGCCGCGGCAGAAGGGGCGTCCGTCCACCTTCAGCGCCCAATCGGGATGCGCCCGATACAGCTCGCTGTCCTCGGAGATCATCTCCGGCTCAAACCACAGGCCGAAGCTCATGCCCTGCTCCTCGCATTTTTCAATGAGCGGCGTCAGGCCGTGCGGCAGCTTGCCCGTATGCACAAACCAGTCCCCAAGCGAGCTGTTGTCCGTATCCCGATGCCCAAACCAACCGTCATCCAACACAAAGGTATCGATTCCGAGACCCTTGCAGCTTTCGATGATCCCGAGCAGCTTTTCCTCATCAAAATCAAAATAGGTCGCTTCCCAGTTGTTGACAACAATGGGACGGCGCGTATTGCGGTTTTTCGTATGTCCGAGATGATACCGAAACGCGTTATGGAAATTCTGCGACATCCGATTGAGTCCCTGATGCGTATAGGTCAGCACCGCTTCGGGCGTGACAAATTCCTCATTGTCTTCCAGTACCCAGGCAAAATCCGCCGGATGAATTCCCATCTGAATTCTGGCCGCGCCGAACGGATCGACCTCGGCGAGTCCCAGCCAGTTGCCGCTGTAAATCAGCGAGCAGCCGTATGCCTCCCCCTGCTCCTCGGTGGTCGTCGGGGCAACAAAGGCCATAAACGGATTATGATGGTGGCTGGAGGTTCCGCGGCGGCTTCCAACCGACTGGATGCCGTGGCGCATGGGCGAGCGGTCGATCTGCCGTTCACGGATATGCGTGCCATAAAGACCGATCATATCAAAATCGGCGATCGGCAGATCCATGCTGAAGCTGAGCGCGCGCCCCACCGTGACAGGCGCACCGGTATGATTGACGATGCGGGCACTGCGGGTGATGATGTCGATATCCTCAAAAACGACATACCGCAGCACCGCTTCCAGTCCCGTCGGCTCATCGCGCATCAGAATTTCCAGCGTCTGATCGCCGCCCGACAGGCTCGGCAATCCCTTGAGCTCCTCATTGCCGTCCGAGACGGTATGCGATACATAGCGAAAATCGACGATCCGGCTGCCGTTCGGGAAGGTGACCCCCACGGCAGGACTGCGAAAATCGCCGCCTCCGTATGCGGGATATTCCGTCGGGATCAGATCAAGGGCGTGGTTGACATCGGGCGCGCCCTCATAATTCGGAGAAAAGCCGGAGGCGTATACGCGCCACAGGCGGGTCAGATCGGTGCCGTCATGCAGGCGGCGGCCGTAATACGCGCTGTACAGATAGTTATGGTCAAATACACTGAACAGATAGCTGGTGTTTTTGGTCGTCAAATGAAAAAAACGGGTCGTTTTGTCAAAGGTGATCCCCATAAAAGCGCCTCTTTTCTCTTAATCTGCCGCATGGCATCTGTTTTCTCTATTGTACAGGGAAACCCTTCCTCATGCAAGGGGTTTTATAAATTTTTTCGCGCGCCGTTCTTTAAGGCGAGGAGAGTCGAAGCCGATATGGTTTAAAACGGTATCTTTTCACCCGAACGGCGT
>JBJEIR010000103.1:0-3275 GCA_051877215.1 Acutalibacteraceae bacterium
TGCTTCGGCTTTTGCTTTGGCTTCCGCTTCCTCCTTGGCTTTCGCTTCTGCTTCGGCCTTATCTTTCGCCGCTTTTTCGGCTTTCAACTGTTCATAAGCGGCTTCGGCAGAGATCAATTCGGCTTGATTGGAAACCAGCTCTTGTTGTTCCGAGGTTAAAGAATCGAAATATGTGCGGGCCTGTGTGATTTTGTCGCCGCTGTCTAAGGTCACATTGCCGATGGAGGCAATAAGGGCATCCGCTTCTTGTGCGGCAAAAAGGTTATCTTGTTCCTGTTGTTTGATTTGTTGAGTGTAATTCCAATACTGAACGCCGCCGACACATAAGGCAGAAATCAAAGCCACAGCCAAAAAGCCTACGATCACCCAAATAGCGATTTTGACGCTTTTATCGGAAGCGGGTGCCGATGTTTGCGTTTGCGTCGGTACAGGAGCAGGGGTATAAGCGGGCGTGTAAGCAGGAGCTTGTATCGGTGCAGAAGTGAGGTTTGAAGCATTGTTTGCCGACAATTTTGTACCGCAAGAGGTACAGAACACAGCTTGTTCTTCGTTGACGAAGCCGCAATTTTGACAAACCATGATGTTTTCATCCTTTCGCAAGCATCGGATCGCGCATCGGCAAAAAGACCGGTTGCACATATTTCCAAGTATACTGAACAACAGTGTACCATAGCATCCCCCGGGATTCAAGGAAAAATCCTCTTTTTTGACAAAAAATGATCGTAAAAAACGGTGCAAGGTTGTTTTTGAAACCGGCTATAAAAAGGAAGATTTCAAAGCGTTACAAACACAAAATGATGGTGTAGCCCTCACCGTTAAGCGTTACACCATCATTTTCCAAAGCATTCCCTTATTTACGGCGGCCAAGATCTCCGCCGCTTTTTATTTTTCGAAGCGTTTTATTCGGATGCGCGTATAACCGCTTTTTCCAACTCTTCATACGGGCGCACACCGATAAGCGTATCCGCCACGGCTCCGTTTTTAAAAATAACGATATTCGGAATAGACTGCACATGATAGTCTGCCGCCAGCTGCGGAAACTCATCGACATCGATCTTGCCGACAGCCACAGACGCCATCTTATCATCCAGCTGTTCCAAAACAGGCGCCATCATTTTACAGGGCATACACCATGTCGCCCAAAAATCCACCACTGCCACACGGTTTTCCGAAATCATGCTCCGAAAGGTTTTGTCGTCTAAATGTGCTACCATTTGTATTGTCCATCCTTTCTTTATAATCAAAAATTATGATTCAAATATCTAACCAAATCAAGCGCTTTTATAAGCGGTCTTCCTCCGCCAGCGAATCGGTCGCCGCAAACGCGGCAATGAGTCCCTGCCCGACCGCCTTGGCAATCTGCAGCGGACGGCCTGTGCAGTCTCCCACGGCGTACAAGCCGCGGATATTGGTGCAGCCGTTTTGGTCGGTGCAAATAAAGCGCCCGTTTGTCTCCAGCCCCGGCACCAGTGTGTCCGCCGCCACCTCATTGCGCAAAATAAACACAATATCGCACGGCATCAGCTCATCGTCTGCGGTCAGAACAACAGGCGATTCCCCGCCGCCGGACACGGCAAAACGCCGTGCATACACAAACGGAATATACGCCGGCAGAGTGGGCGGTATATCTTTGCCCGCGACCGTCACCTGTACACCGAGTCGATACAGCATGACGGCCTCTTTTGCCAAATCGTCCGCATCGCCGATCACAACGGCGCGTTTCCCGCGGTAAAGTGCGCCGTCGCAGGTCGCGCAATAGCTGACGCCGCGTCCGAGCAGCTCCGTTTCACCGGGGATCGGCTGCGGAGCGTGAATGCCCGTCGCCAAAATGACACGGCGCGCCTCTATCACATCGTTTCCGACCGCGATCATAAAATAGTTGCCGAGTGCCGCCACCGATAAAACATGTCCTTTTTGCCATTTGACCCCCGCCGCCAGCGCGTCGCGCTTCATGCGCTGCAGCACCGAAAGTCCCGAGCGCCCGCGCATACCGATATAATTATCAATTCGGGGAGCATTTGCCAGCGGGTTGGATGCAATATCGTTGGAGAGCACCATACAGCTGTATGCACGCGCACAGACATTGACCGCAGCGGATAATCCTGCCGGACCGCCGCCGATAATCGCCACATCTACCATCCGTATCACCTCAACCGCTTTCCTGTAAAATCATCTAAGCCGAAAAACAATCCTCCGTTTTAAGCAAATTGAAAATTCCCATCATTGCGTAAAAAAGACTGCACATTGCACAGCGTCGCATATAAAGAGTATGTATCTGCGCGCGCAAAATCATGCGCGGTGCCAGCGAACGCCTTGTGCGGTGTCCTCAAGGACGATGCCCATGTCCTTCAGCTGATCGCGGATGCGGTCCGATTCCGCCCAGTTTTTCTCTTTGCGCGCCTGTGTGCGGGCTTCTATCAGCGCCTCTATTTCCGCATCGGCGTCGTTTGCCACCTTGCGCTCATAAAGAAGTCCCAGCACATCTGTCAATTCATGCAAGCCGGCGAGCGCTTTTGCACACATATCCGCCGAAAGGTGCCCGCCGCTCAAGGAAACATTGATATCCTTCACCAGTTCAAAAACAGCAGCAATCGCATCCGCCGTATTCAGGTCATCGTCCATCGCCGCAATAAACTGTTCGCGGCGCTCACGGAGCTTTTCCTCCATTTTGGCATCATCCGCGCCGTCTCCGCCTTCGCCCCGGGCAGCAAAACTTAAAGCGCCTTCACAGTTATAAAGACGGTCAAGCGCCGCACGGCTCTGTTCGATAATATCCGTGTTGTAGTTGATGGGGCTGCGGTAAGACGAGGAAATCAGGAAAAAGCGAACGGCCTCATAGCCGTATTCCTTTGCCACATCCCGCACCGTAAAGAAATTGCCGAGCGATTTGGACATCTTTTTATTGTCCACATTGATGTATCCGTTGTGCATCCAGTAGCGCGCAAAAGGCACGCCGTTGCAGCATTCGCTTTGGGCAATCTCATTTTCGTGGTGCGGGAAAATGAGATCCTGTCCGCCGCAGTGCATATCAATCGTTTTGCCGAGATAGCGGCGCGCCATCGCGGAGCATTCGATATGCCAGCCGGGACGGCCTTTGCCCCACGGGGATTCCCAGTAAGGCTCTCCCTCTTTTGCGGCTTTCCAAAGGGCAAAATCCAGCGGATCCTCCTTCTCTTCCCCTACCGAGATGCGCGCACCGCTTTCCAGATCGTCGATCGGCTGATGGCTGAGCTTGCCGTATTGCTTGTATTTGCGCGTGCGGAAATATACATCGC
>JBJEIR010000104.1:0-13786 GCA_051877215.1 Acutalibacteraceae bacterium
TCATCACACCTTCAATCAACGCCTGTCCTCCGATGGAGGTTTTCTTTTCCTGCTTTTGTTTGCTCATGATCTATATTCCTTTCCGGGACAAAAGTCGCATGTTGTTCATACCGATCGCTGCGCATCCGCACCGGTCTGTTTGGCAACCGGCAGACGGATGGTAACGGTCGTTCCGACGCCCTCTTCGCTCTGAATCTCCAAAGAACCGTGATGCCGATTGACAATTTCCTCCGCGAGCGCCAATCCGATGCCGGACCCCGGCCGAGTCGGATTGGCACGGAAAAATCGTTCCTTAACATGCGGCAGCGCTTCGGCGGATATGCCGACGCCGTCGTCACTGATAATAATTTTAATGATTGACCCGATCAAGCGGGCCTCCACATGCACCGTACCGCCGGGATTGGAGTATTTGATGGCATTATCCATCACATTGATAAATACCTGCTTGAGCCGATCGGGATCTCCCATAATCGGCGGCAGATGAATACATTCGATATACTCGACATCGATGCCTTCCCGCGCCGCGCGTTCACGGAACAACAGCACCGTTTCTTCCAGCTCGGCCAAGACATCCATCTGAACCGTGCGCATCTCCAGTCGCCCGCTCTGCAAGCGGGAAAAATCAAGCAGCTCTTCGACAATACCCGAAAGGCGGATGGCCTCATTGGAAATCACCTGTAAGCCCTTTTGCATAATTTCCTTATCATTTCCGCCGCTTTGGCGCAGTGTCTCACTCCAGCCGGTAATGGCCGTCAGAGGCGTACGCAATTCATGCGATACGGAGCTGATGAATTCATTTTTCATTTTTTCGCCCTTAGAAATCTCTTCCGCCATATAATTGATGGTGTCGGCGAGATCGCCGATCTCGTCATCATATTTTTTCTTGATGCGGGCATCATAGTCGCCCATGGCGATGGTGTGAGCCGTTTTACCGATTTCTTTCAGCGGGTTGACAATGGAACTGACAAAATAAGAGCTCGAGAGCATCAGGAAAATAATCAGCAAAATACCGATGATGATCATGACGGCAACCCATGTAAGGATCTGCCGATCAACCAGTGAAAGAGAGGTCACATAGCGCACGGCGCCGTATACCTTGCCGTCAACACCGGAGATAATCGTGCTGACAGCCATGATGTTCTCTCCGGATTCGCTGTACCCTTGCCACATGGCACGGTGATCCGCTTCCGCCAATGCCTGCGCATAGTCGGGAGCGCTCGTCACAGCCGGAGCAAAACCGGTAGAGGACAAGAAGACCAGCCCGTCCGCATTGACGATCTGCAGCTCCGTCGTTTCATTGTCCGTAAAGCTCTCTACGATATCACGGGCTGTCGATTCAAAATCAAAATCCGTCTCGCTGGCATATTGTGAAAACAATTCGGAGAGAGAAGAGGCACGGTTGGAAAGGAGGGTCTCCACATTTTGATAGCAATATGTACGCAGCATCAAGGCAAAGGCAAATTCAAAAACGATGAGCAAAATCGCAATCACGCCAAAGCCGTTGACCAGCCAGCGGCGGGTAATTCCTTTTTTCAAGCGCCTACTCCCTCCTTTCCCGAAAGCTGTTTATCGACGCCGCCGTATCAGGCGTTCCAGCGATAGCCGAGTCCCCAAACCGTCATGATATGTTCGGGGCTCGACGGATTGGTTTCGATCTTCATGCGCAAGCGCCGAATATTGACATCCACAATTTTTTCCTCGCCGTAATAATCCTCGCCCCACACGCGATGCAGAATATCGGTGCGGCTCAGCGGCTTGCCGGGATTGGTGAAGAAATACTCAATAATTTGAAACTCGAGCTGTGTCAGCTCCACGGGAACGCCGTCCTTCAAAAGCGTGCGGCTGCGCAGATTCAAAACAAAATCGCCCTGCTTGATCTCCTCGAGATACTGCACCTCCGAGCGCTGCCTTGCGGCATCCACTCGCCGATAAAGCGCGTCGATTCGCGCCACCAGCTCAGACGGGCTGAACGGCTTTGTAACATAATCGTCGGCGCCAATCATGAGCCCGCCCACCTTTTCCATTTCCTGCGTGCGGGCCGTCAGCATAATGATTCCCATCGAATCGCTGCGCTGCCGCAAGCTGCGGCAAACGGCAAAGCCGTCCATTCCGGGCAGCATGATATCGAGAAGGGCAATATCCGGTTTCTCCTCGGCGCGGTCATATCGCTGAATCGCTTCCTCTCCCGAATCGGCTTCTATCACTTCATACCCCGCGCGATGCAGATTGATCACAACAAATTCACGGATGGAAACCTCGTCTTCACATACCAAAATCCGTTTCATCAGATTCTCTCGCCTTTCTGTCAAAAAGTCCGTTCAAATTCACTCTATCGTACAGATTGTAAACAGGTTTCTGAGCTGCTCCATCGTCGGCTCCAGCGGACAGGTCTTGTCGTACCAAACCTCATATTGCGTCGTACCGTCAGATGCCATAAAGATATACTCTTCTCCGTCCGGCACATCGGATTGATTGCCGGAAAGCGTTTTCAGCTTCAAAAACGCCCCGCCGATCACCCCGTTATCCACATATCTCAGCGTCATGCGACGCGCGTCCGCATCATAAGAAGCGGTGACCTTGCCGATCCACTCTTCGGGAATGGTCAGATAATAGCCGTCCGTCACATTCATAATATTGGTCAGCTTGTTTTCTTCTCTCGTCTCGTCGTAGTTCCAGCCGTACCATTCGGTCAGCCACAGCTTCATTTCCTCTGTCGGGGTCTTTTCATAGCCCGGCATACGGAAGGAGCGGGGCCATTCGATTTGTCCGTCGTCATCAATATCCGTACTGGGCAGTCCGGATTCTCTCACAGAAAGGGTCGTAATATTCTCTGCCGGATCATACAGCGGTGTTGTCAGCTGCTTTCCGTCCCAAAGAATCAGCTCGGTGATCATCGTAGAGCTATCCTTCGTACAATCCTGAAATACAGCACGAACATGATCCTCGACGGTGCAGATGGTATACTTTCCGAATTCCCGAATCTGTCCGTCAAGCGCGGCACTGCCTTTTTCCGCAATCGTGTCATCTTTCATGGAAAGCAGACGCACCGTGGATTTCTGCTCTGTCGCATTCAATCGGAACAGCAGCAGATCGTCACAGCGGTCATCCGTAATGGCGCCGACAATCATATTGGTATAGGTATCGGTATAGCGTTCGACAAAGCGCTGTTCTTCAAGTGTATACACCATCAAGCGGCGATCCCGCGTGTTGTACATGCTGAATCCGGCAAACAGCTCCGGGCATCCGTCTCCGTTAAGATCGCCGAATGCAATGCGCTCGATTTCGGTCGCCAAGCCCTCTATATCATCCACACAGAGCCATATTTCCCCCGTTTTTTTGAGCAAAACAATATGTGTGTTGGTCTCCTCCGGGTGCATGGCATAAAAAGCAAGCGCCTCGTCCTGCCCGTCGCCGTCCATATCCTTAAATACAAACGCCGAGCGATAGTCGCCCATTTTCGGATACTTCAATATATAGGAAGCGGCCGACGCGGCTGCATCGGGCTGCATATTCTGCGCATAGATATACTCCTCAAGCGCCTCCTGAACCGCACTCTGTTCGCCGGCGGCGTGCGGTGCGCGCATCTGCGTGCTCATATCCAGATTGACAAAGGAGCAAGAAGAAAAGCACAAAACCATCGCCGCTGCCGCCAAAGCGGCCGCTATCCGCCGTTTCATCGCACATCGCCTCCTTTTTTCAAGATTTAAATCCCCTATTTTACAGATGAGTTAAGTATATCCTCTTTCACTTTCCGTGTCAAGCAAACAGTATCGCATTTCGTTTCTTCTTTTATATGGTTTTTTCCTCTGTTTTAAGCAAAGCGGTTTATATTTTTTTATAAAACGCGACCCTGCAAAAAATGTTTAAAAAATGCTTGCATTTTCACAAAACATCTGATAGAATAATACCGTTGTTTGTCTTTATGAGTCTTTGAAGGAGGTGCAGATTCAATGGCAAAATGTGATTTCTGCGGCAAAAGCGTTACATTCGGCATCCGTGTATCCCACTCTCACAGACGGACCAACCGCGCCTGGAAGCCCAATATCAAGCGCGTCAAGGCTGTGGTGAACGGTTCCCCGAAGAGGGTTTACGCCTGCACCCGTTGCCTGCGTTCCGGCAAGGTCACCCGTGCGGTGTAATATAGCGCTGATACTGTGATTGGTAAAGAACCGACTGTGTTTTCACGGCCGGTTCTTTTTCGCTGCTTTTTTACGCGACCCGAAAAAATTTGTTTTAAAAAGCCCTGTCGGCGTTTTTACCGGACATCCGACCCCTTTCCTCGCGTCGGCAGCAGCGCAAAGTCCGACAGGAGACAAGAATATCCCTTGATAAATCGGGCAAGGAATTATATAATAGAATCGGACAGTGAAAAACCAAAACAGAAAGGACCTCATATATATGAATATTTGGCACGATATTTCGGAAAAATGGATCACGCCCGACAGCTTCACCGCTGTAATTGAAATTCCAAAGGGTGGGAAAAATAAATATGAAATGGATAAGGAGACCGGGCTTTTGCGGCTTGACCGCGTGCTGTATACCGCCACCCATTATCCCGCCAATTACGGCTTTATCCCCCGCACCTATGCCGACGACGGCGATCCGCTCGATGTGCTGGTGCTTTGCCAGGAATCCATCGTTCCGATGACGCTGGTGCAATGCTATCCCATCGGCGTAATCAAAATGGTGGACAGCAAGGCGGTCGATGAAAAAATCATTGCCGTTCCGCTTAAAGACCCCTCCCTTTCCTGTTATCAGGATATTTCGGAGCTTCCCATTCACACCATGGAAGAGATCCAGCACTTTTTTACCGTTTACAAAAATTTGGAGCACGATAAGGAAACAAAGGTAGAAGCCGCTCAGGGACGCGAGGAAGCGCTCAAAATCATTTCCCACTGCATGGAGGAATATCGTCTTCATTTTTGCGGAAAGCGATTATAAGCTGTCAACTCTATTTATAAAAGGAGCCTTTTCAAATGGATCGCAACCGACTGACAATGCTGACCGACTTTTATGAAATCACAATGGCCAACGGCTATTTGGAGAACGGACTTGCCGATCAGATCACCTATTTTGATATGTTTTTCCGCCGCGTTCCCGACGGCGGCGGCTTTGCCATCATGGCGGGCGTTGAACAGATGCTCGAGTATCTGTCCTCTCTCTCTTTTTCGGAAAGCGATATTGCGTATCTGCGCCAATGCGGCATTTTCAGCGAAGCTTTTTTGGATTATCTAAAGCATTTTCACTTTTGCTGTGATGTTTGGGCTGTTCCCGAGGGCACGCCGATCTTTCCGTATGAGCCCATTGTGACCGTTCGCGGCCCCGCCATTCAGGCGCAGTTTATCGAGACCATGATTTTGCTTTCCGTCAATCATCAATCGTTGATCGCCACCAAGGCAAACCGCATCGTACGCGCGGCGCAGGGACGCGCCGTGATGGAATTCGGTTCCAGACGGGCGCAGGGGTATGACGGCGCGGTCTACGGAGCGCGCGCCGCATACATCGGCGGCTGTGTCGGCACGGCGTGTGCTATGTGCGGCAGTGAACTCGGTATTCCCGCTCTCGGCACCATGGCTCACAGCTGGGTCCAGCTTTTCGACAGCGAATTGGACGCCTTTAAGGCGTATGCCCGCATTTATCCGAAGGATTGCACGCTTCTCGTAGACACCTATGATACGCTTCATTCCGGCATTCCCAACGCCATCAAAGCCTTTGACGAGGTACTGCGGCCGCTCGGCTTCCGGCCGAAGGGCATTCGCATCGACTCGGGCGACATCACCTATCTCTCGAAAAAAGCGCGTAAAATGCTCGACGAGCACGGCTACACCGACTGCCGTATCACCGCTTCCAATTCACTTGACGAATACATCATCCGTGACATGATTATGCAGGGTGCCTGTGTCGACAGCTTCGGCGTGGGCGAGCGCCTGATCACCGCCGCCAGCGACCCGGTATTCGGAGGCGTTTACAAGCTGTCCGCCGTAGAGAAAAACGGCAGCATTGTTCCGCGCATCAAAATCAGCGAAAATGTTTCCAAAATCACCAATCCCTGCTTTAAAAAGCTGTGGCGCTTGTATGACAACGAAAGCGGAAAAGCGATTGCCGATGTGATCACCCTTCACGATGAGGTGATTGAGGACGGCAAACCCTATCAGCTTTTTGATCCCGAGCACATTTGGAAGCGCAAAACCGTAACCGATTTTCACGCGAAACCTCTGCAGGAGCGCATGTTTGAAGACGGACGGCGCGTCTATCGCTCTCCCTCTGTCGAGGAAATCCGTGCGTTCTGTTCCGCACAGCTCGACACGATTTGGGACGAGGTCAAGCGCTTTGAAAATCCGCACAAATATTATGTCGATCTTTCTCAGCCTCTTTGGGATGAAAAGCAGCGTCTGCTCTGCGAAGCGCATCCTGTTGACAATTGACATTCTGACAATATGCGGCATCGGCTGAGCCGCGATTTTTGCGCCCCCTGTATCGTTCCCTTTTTATACAGGGGGTCTTTTCCTTCAATTCAAAAGCGGCCGCGGCGATATGATCCGCCGATACCCATCCGAACCTGAAGGAGACAAAGCCTATGCTCTCTTCCTCCGCATGCTCTCTGATTGCGCGCCTGAACGCCGCCGGCTTCGAAGCCTTTGCCGTCGGCGGCTGTGTGCGGGATATGCTGCTCGGAAAGAAAGCAGACGACATTGACATTACCACAAACGCCTATCCCGAGCAAACGGCGGCGCTTTTTTCCGACTGCCGCGTCATTCCGACAGGGATTGCGCACGGCACAGTGACCGTTTTGACCGACGGGCAGGCGTATGAGATCACCACCTACCGTACAGACGGTCGGTATTCCGACGGACGGCACCCGGACAATGTTCGTTTCACCTCTTCCTTGAAAGAGGATTTGGCGCGCCGCGATTTTACCGTCAACGCAATGGCCTATCATCCAAAAGACGGAATAATCGACCCGTTCGGCGGTCAAAAAGACCTCGACGCACATTGTCTGCGCTGTGTCGGAGATCCCTCAAAGCGGTTTGCGGAGGATGCGCTGCGCATTGCACGGCTCGTCCGTTTTGCCGCCGTGCTGGGGTTTGCCGTCGAACCCGATACGGCGGCGGCCGCACACACTCTTTGCGCCCGCCTTGATTTGGTGGCGGCGGAGCGCAAACGAGTCGAGCTTTTCAAGCTGTTGACGGGAGCGTCTTTTTTGCAGGCCTCTCTCTCTTTTTCCGATATTCTATGCCGCATCGTTCCCTGTCTCACACCGCTTGTCGGGTTCGACCAGCGAAATCCGCACCACGATTTTGACATTTATACCCATACCGTTCGTGCGGTGGATGCGGCGCCCCGTGATCTGATTGTGCGTCTGGCTCTTCTTTTTCATGATGTCGGCAAGCCGTCCTGCTTTACGGTTGACGAACAACAGATCGGTCACTTTTACGGCCACGCCGCGCAAAGCGAAGCGCTGACAGAGGACGCGCTTCGGCTTTTGCGCACGGATACCAAAACCGTCCGTGCGGTACTGCCGCTTGTCCGTTATCACGATATACAGCTTTTCCCCTCCAAAGCCTTTGTGCGGCGGTGGCTCTCAAGACTCGGAGAGGACGCCTTTTTCCGCCTTCTTGAAGTCAAAAAAGCGGATGCAAGCGCCTGCAAAGAGAACCGTGTGCCGCCCGATTTTTCGGATATTCTCTGTTTCGCCGAAGAGATTCGTCATGACAAGGACTGTTTATCCCGCTCTTCGCTGGCAATCAACGGCAGCGATTTGCTTTCGCTCGGCGTCCCGCCGGGGCCTAAAATCGGAGACGTGCTGCAAGCACTGCTTGACGAAGTGATGGCGGGACGGTGCGACAATGAAAAATCCGCTCTCGAAGCAGCGGTAAAGGAGCGATGGATTTGATATGTTCTCTTTGTCCGCATAAATGCCAAGCGCTTCGAACCGATACGGCCAAAGGCGGGCGCTGTGCCATGCCGTCCACTCCGTATGCGGCGCGGGCGGCGCTCCATTTCGGCGAAGAACCGTGTATCAGCGGAAGCAGAGGGTCGGGAACCGTTTTCTTTTCCGGCTGTCCGCTCTCCTGCGTTTTTTGCCAAAACCGTGAGATCAGCCGACGCCTTGCCGGAAGACCGCTGACCCCCCGCCGACTTGCCGACATTTTCCGCTCGCTGTATGAGCAGGGCGCTCATAACATCAACCTCGTCAGTCCCACCCCGTTTATCCCGACTATACGGCAAGCATTGGCGATTTATCGACCGCCGATTCCGATTGTTTATAACAGCAGCGGGTATGAGCGTGTGGAGACGCTTCGGTCTCTCGAGGGACTGATCGACATTTATCTTCCCGATTTCAAATACGCCGATGACGAGCTGGCCGCCTCACTTTCAGGCGCGCAAAATTACCGTCAAGCCGCCCTTGCCGCCATCGGAGAAATGCGCAGACAAACGGGAGAGCTGCTTCTTGACGAGAACGGCATAGCCGTCAGCGGCACGCTGATACGCCATTTGGTGCTGCCGGGACATATCAAAAACAGTTTGTCTGCTCTTCGCTGTCTGCGCGATGCGTTTTCTTCTTCAATCACTGTCAGTCTTTTATTTCAATACACTCCCGTTGAGCCGCTTTCACAAAAGGAGCTGAACCGCCGTTTGACACCGCGCGAATGCGATAAGGTCTTTGATACGCTGTGCGCGCTCGGATTTGAAAACGGCTATGTACAGGATTTGGAAAGCGCTTCAAAGGATTTTATCCCCGCCTTTGACGGCACCGGTATTCCCGTCTGAAAAACCGCAAAAGCCGAAGCCCTGATACGCATTGTATCGAGGCTTCGGCTTTTACCGTTTTTGCCGCATCAACGACAGCACTGTTTATATATCCCGCAGGCCATATAATCCGCCATTTCCATCGCTTCGTTTTCGATGCTTTCGAATATTTTTATGTCAGCCTCATAATTTCCGGCCAACCGCAAAGCGGCCTCTTTTTCCGTCATTTCCAGATGACTGTAGAGCATGCATATCCATCTTTTTTCATCCCAGCAGGGATTGAGGGCGGATAAAAAGACGGCGATCTCATCCGCATTCCTATACCACTTTTTGCGTGCCTTGTCTGCCGCTTCTTTATCTCCCTTTTTGGCCGCATTTACCAAATCGCCGCCGATCATCAGATGCTCGGTGAGGAGATTTCGGAATGCCATGGAATCTTTTGTGCCGTAGAACGGCCGCAAAAGCTGTTCAAAGTCTTTCGGATTCCGAAGCAATCGGTTTGTCACCGCTTCCAAATCGCCCAAATCAGCAGCCGTGCTGATAATAAAAAAGCGCGTCCAATACACATGCTGTTCCCATAACTGCCGCAATCGCTTTATCAGGCATAGCTGCTGCGGTGTGTAACACTCGGACATAACGGCGCCTCCCTTTTTGTGAAATACCATCGTTATATTCTATGCGTAAGGCTATCGGAAAGTGCTGCGTTCCTTTTGCACTTGCAAGCGGCTTTTTTCATCGCCGCCGGTATTCCCTTATGTATGAGCATCCACGGCTTTGTTGATTTGTTCATAATTTTATGATAGACTGATACAAAACGAAACATTTCCCGATATTTCGACAGATATTCCGACGGCGGACGCGCTTGACAGAAAGGGGCTTTTACTATGAGCTTTCTCGAATTTGACAATGTGTGCAAATATTATCAGGTGGGAGATCACCGCATTGCCGCCGCCGATCATATTACCTTTTCCGCCGAGCGAGGCGAATTTGTCATTATCGTCGGGCCGAGCGGCGCCGGAAAAACAACCGTTTTAAATATGCTCGGCGGAATGGACTCGTGCGACGACGGGCGGATCTATCTCGACGGAAATGAAATCAGCCGCTTCACAAAAAAGCAGTTGACCGAATACCGCCGCCACGATATCGGATTTGTATTTCAATTTTACAATTTGGTGCAAAATCTGACGGCGCTCGAAAATGTCGAATTGGCGGCACAAATCTGTCTGCGCCCGCTTGATGCCAAGCAAACGCTGGAAAGCGTGGGGCTGGCCGATCGGATAAACAACTTTCCTTCACAGCTTTCGGGCGGCGAGCAGCAGCGCGTATCCATTGCCCGCGCGCTGGCAAAAAATCCGAAGCTCCTGCTTTGCGACGAGCCGACAGGCGCGCTTGATTACAAAACCGGAAAAGCGATTCTCCGACTTTTGCAGGACACCTGCCGCGAGCGCGGACAAACCGTCATCGTCATCACCCACAATACGGCGCTGACCGCCATGGCAGATCGCGTCATTCACATCAAAAACGGGATGGTCGAGCAGATGGAACTCAACGAGCATCCCCTGCCGATCGACAGAATTGAGTGGTAATTTTGAAATCCGTGTTCCGTAAAAACATCATAGGAGAGGTGCGCGGCAGTCTCGGGCGCTTTCTCGCCATCACGGTGATCGTTGCGCTCGGAGTGGGCTTTTTAGCCGGGCTTCTTACCACAGCGCCCGTGATGCGCGGCTCCATAGACTCCTATTATAACGAAAGCAACTTTCACGATCTCAGCGTCATGTCCACTCTCGGCCTGGACGAAGAAGATCTAAGCGCGCTTTCGGCTGTGGAAGGCGTCGAAGCGGTCATGCCCTTTTACCAAAAGGATGTTACTGTGCTTGCGGATAACGGCGATGTGCTTGCCGTTCGCATTTTGAGCCGTGATTTTTCCCTGCAGGACAGCAAAAGCCGCAGTGCACAGGATCGGCTGACACTGCTAAAGGGTCGTTTCCCCGAAAACAAAACGGAATGTGTCGTAACACAAAAAATGCTCATGAGCGCGCCCATTTGTATCGGAGATACCCTGACGGTCACAAAAGAAAACGGCGATGTATCCGACGCCCTTTGCGTAACGCGCTTTACCGTTGTGGGGCTTGTCAGCGACGCCGCCTATTTTTCGATAGAGCATGAAAGCACCACGGTCGGCAGCGGCACGCTGCATGATATTGTATATACAACAGAGGACGCCTTTACATATGAAGTATATACCAATGCCTATGCCGTCATAAAAGACGGCGATACGGCAGATTCGTTTTCTCAGGCATACACCGACCTTGCCGATACGGTCGCCGACCGAATTGAAAAGACCGGTTCGCAGCGCAGCACCGCGCGTTATAACAAAATCGTCTCCGAAGCGCAGGCCGCACTGGACAGCGCACAAAAGGAATATGACACGCAAAAAGCCGCTGTTGAGAGGCAGCTTACAGAGGCCGAAAAGCAGATCGAAGACGGACAAAAAGAATATGACGACGGTATCAAAAAGCTGGAAGCCGGTAAAGCCGAATATGAAAACGGATTGGCCGCATACAAAATCGCCGAGCAGCATCTGCAAACGACCAAATCGGAAACCGAGCAGCAGTTTGCCGACGCGCAGGCGCAAATCGACCGCTCCGAGCAGCAGCTTCTCGCCGCCAAGGAGGAGCTGGACAACGCCCGCTCGCTTGTCGAACTGACGCGCAGCCTCATAGATATGCTGGAAAAGCGGGATCGCGCGGCTCTTGAAAAGCTATTGACACAGCTTGAACAGCAATACCCCGAATGGGAGGAGCTGCAAGAGCCGATCCGAGAAGCGATCCGACAGATTGAAGAGCAAAACAATGCCGAAATAGATGCGCTGGTGGCCGCGCTTCACGCCAAATACGACGATCGAATCCGGGAATACGACGCCGGACTGGCCGCATACAACGAAGGGGTTTTACAGCTTGAGGAAGCCAAAACACAGCTTACAACCGGACGGATCACCTGGGCCGCCGAGGAGGCAAAAGCCACGCTCAAGCTGGAGCAGGCGGCAAATGAGCTGGAAAAATCAAAGCAGGAGCTGGAAAACGGCGAAAAAGAACTGACCGATGCCAAGACGGAGCTTGAAAACGCGCGAAAACAATACGAAAGCGGAAAAACGACCGCCGAGCAGCAGCTCGCCGATGCAAAGGCGCAGATTCGGGATGCCGAAAAACAGCTTGCCGATTTTTCGGCGCCGACCTGGTATGTATTTACGCGCAGCAGCAATGTCAGCTATAAAAGCTTTGCGGATAATGCCGACAAAATGGAGGCAATCGCGCGGGTCTTTCCCCTCTTCTTCTTTCTCGTTGCGGCGCTAGTGGCGCTGACCACCATGACCAGAATGGTGGAGGAGCAGCGCGTACAGATCGGCACCTTCAAAGCGCTCGGATATGCAGACGGTGTGATCATGTCCAAATATCTCCTTTATGCGGGAAGCGCTTCCCTGATCGGCTGTGTGATCGGTTTGGCGCTCGGTTTGACGACTCTGCCCACTATCATTTGGGCTGCCTACGGGATTATGTACGATTTTCCGCAGCTTCATCTGCAATTCCCTGTCGGCATCTCTTTGATCGCCTCCGGCGCGGCACTGGTTTGCACATTGCTTGCCACATTCCTTGCATGCCGCAGCACTCTAAAAGAATCTCCCGCCTCCCTGATGCTTCCGAAGGCCCCCAAGGCGGGCAAACGCATTCTGCTCGAGCGTATTCGGCCGCTTTGGTCACACCTGCGTTTTTCCCATAAAATCACCGCTCGCAATCTGTTCCGCTATAAGAAGCGATTGTTCATGACTGTCTTCGGCATTGCGGGTTGTACGGCACTGCTGGTGACCGGCTTTGGGCTGCGCGATTCCATCGGCGGCATCTGTGACAAGCAATTTTCCGAGCTGCAAAGCTACGACCTGTCGATTTATTGCAGCGAGATATCCGATGAGCTGACAGAGCATTTATCCGAAAGCAGCGATGTTTCGCGCTTTATGACCGCCTTTCAGCAATCCGTCAACGCCGAAAATGCCGCAGAGGAAAGCCGCTTCGGCGAAACGATGAATGTGTATCTTTTTGTGCCGGAAGACAGCGCTGCGCTTACGACCTTTATCACGATGCGCACCCGCACGGATCATCGGGAGGTCGCCTTTACGGAGGATGCCGCCGTCATCACCGAAAAGCTGGCGGAAACGCTCGGTCTTTCCGTGGGCGATTCCGTCCTCCTGCTCGATCAGGACAACCACCGTTACACCGTACCCGTCGGCGGCATTATTGAAAACTATGTGTATTCTTATGTCTATGTACCGCGAGCGCTGTATGAAACGACATTCGACGAGGATTTCCGGCCAAACAGCATATTGACCGCCATCAGCGGCGCGGACAGCAAAGAGACCCGCGACCGGATCGGGGCGGATATCCTTACCTTTGATGAGGTGCAGTCGGTACAGTTCAGCGAGGATATCAGTAATTCCTTTGACAACATTATTAAAAGCATTGATTCGGTGGTATACATTCTCATTCTCTCTGCCGCCGCACTTGCCTTTGTCGTGCTGTACAACCTCACCAACATCAATATTACCGAGCGGCAGCGGGAGCTGGCAACGCTGAAAGTGCTCGGATTTTACAATCGCGAAACGGCGATGTACATTTTCCGCGAGGTCATTTTGCTTTCTCTGCTCGGAACTGCCGTCGGTTTGGGACTGGGCATTGCTCTGCACGCCTATATCATCCGTACGGTCGAGGTGGATATGGTCATGTTCTCACGGCAGATCACCCCCCTCAGCTTCCTTCTTTCTGCCCTGTTAACGATGCTGTTCTCACTGCTTGTCAATGCGGCGATGTATCCGAAAATGAAACGCATCGACATGGTCGAATCGCTCAAATCGGTCGATTAATTTCCAAAGACAAAGCGCCCTTTTTTCTGCTTTGATACAGAAAAAAGGGCGCTTTCTTATGCTGTTTTCTGCTTCTTTAAAAGTCTGCTGACTTCATCGTACAATCCCAGGTTGATCAGGTTG
>JBJEIR010000105.1:0-13565 GCA_051877215.1 Acutalibacteraceae bacterium
AAGCCGCCGCAAAATCAAGTTTTCGGCATATTGTGTTCGACTATCCTCGCCTTAAGACTTGCGCACGCTTTGAAAACATGGTATACTGATAGCAACTTCTTTTTCCGTACAGACATTTTTCCTTTTTACAAGGATTTTTAAAAGGATCTAAAAAGGAGCGATTTTAAAAAGGAGCGATTTTTTCATGACCCGTTCTCATATCGGATGGCTTTGTGCCGTATCGGCGGTTTTTGTACTGCTGTCCGCGGTGATACTCGGCGGCTGCTCCGCCGGGGGCGGAGAAACCACCACAACAACCTCTTCCGCCACGGCTCCGGCGGTGACCACCACCACCTTTGCCCCGCTGGAGGGGACGCTGACCGCGAGTGAAGTCATTGTGCGCGACGGCCCCGGCTTTGGCTATGACGCCATCGGCGGCATGGCCAACGGCGAAGAATTTACCATTGTCGGTCACGAGGGAGACTGGTACCGCATCACCTTCGGGGACGGCTACGGGTATATCAGCGCGGCGTATGCCGAAGTGGAAGGCCAGCCGAACGCGTCCCAAATGGTCGCTGATTTCACCACCGTCTCCCGCACGGCCACAACCTCCCGCACAAAGCCGCAGAGTCCCACCACCACTACCGCCACCGCTGCCGGCACGACGAACAAAACGGCTGTAACGGCGGCGACCTCCGCCGCCTATATTCCCGACACGACGGCTTCCGACAGCTTCTGACGCCTTGCCGCCGTTGCCGTTAGCGTTTTCTTTTATTCTTTTGTCTATTATTTTCATGATCTATATTTTCATTCAAAATGAGGGATATACACTATGTCAGGACATTCCAAATGGAACAACATCAAGCGCAAAAAAGAAAAAACCGACGGTCAGCGCGCCAAAATCTTTACCAAGATCGGCCGTGAACTTGCCGTGGCGGTGAAGGAAGGCGGCTCTGCCGACCCCGCCTCCAACTCCAAGCTCAAGGACTGCATCGCCAAGGCAAAGGCCGCCAATGTGCCCAACGACAACATCGAGCGCATCATTAAAAAAGCGGCCGGCGAGGGCAATGCGGACAACTACGAAGCATTGCAGTATGAAGGCTACGGTCCGAGCGGCATCGCGGTCATCGTCGAAACGCTGACCGACAACCGCAACCGCACCGCGGGAGAAATGCGCCATTATTTCGACAAGTACGGCGGAAATCTCGGTCAGACCGGCTGCGTCTCCTTCATGTTCCATCAAAAGGGAATCTTGGCCATTGAGGCAGAGGATCTCGACGAGGATAAGGTGATGGAGGATGCGCTCGAAGCGGGCGCGTCGGATTTTGCCGCCGACGGCGATATTTTTGAGATCACCACCGAGCCGGACGATTTTTCGGGCGTACGCGACGATCTTGAGCAAAAGGGCTATTCCTTTGTCTCCGCAGAGCTGGAAATGATCCCCGATGTTTACACCACCATCGACGATCCCGAGCTTTGCCAGAAAATGGATAAGCTGCTGGATATGCTTGAGGACAACGACGATGTGCAGAATGTCTGGCACAACTGGGAACGCCCCGAGGACTGAGCGCGTTTGCCAAAAACACGTCCGTTAAAAAAATCACCGCCGATGCGTTTTGATTACGCATCGGCGGTTCAGCTTGTCAAAAAACCGTACTGTAAAAGGATTTTGTGGCATACCACCGCCTCCCCTGTGTAATGGGGAGAGTGGGGTTGACACCAAAGCCTCCCTCTGATGAGGGAGGTGGCAAAAATCTTTGATTTTTGACGGAAGGAGAGAAAACATAGCTGATCATTGCTTATTTCCGATAAAGACAAAACACTGTTATTCTCTCCCTCAGTCACCTTCGGTGACAGCTCCCTCGTCAGAGGGAGCCAAGTGGTTTGCAGCGTATCAATGCCTTTTCTCTGTGTAATGGGGAGAGAAAAGATTGTTTTTTGGCACTCTCAAAGACCTTGCAGATGTTACTCTGCAAGGTCTTTTTTTATTGTGGCTTTGCTGTTGGGGGTTGCCCCAAATCAAGGCGTTGTCATTGTGCGAAGCTGTTTATCAACCACGATGTAAAAATCGTTATCAACAGCACCGCCGCAAATAATATAAATAAAATTCCTGTTTTATTGACAAAAACGCTGTGTTTGCAAGGCTTTTTCTATGTTTTGCGGGTAAAAAAAGACCTTGCAGAATTGCTTCTACAAGGTCTAAATTTGATATTTAATTTTGCCTTATGGCTGATAAATGGTTTTACCCATTAACAGGCGTGGCTTATTTCTTGCCGTCCTTGATCGCTGCCTGCGCGGCGGCAAGGCGGGCGATCGGGACACGGAACGGCGAGCAGGACACATAGTCAAGGCCGATCTGATGGCAGAACTCGACGGATGTCGGGTCGCCGCCGTGCTCGCCGCAAATGCCGCAATGCATGGTCGGGCGAACCTCTTTGCCCATCTTAACAGCCATCTTCATCAGCGCGCCGACGCCTGTCTGATCGAGCTTCGCAAACGGATCGTTTTCATAGATCTTGCGGTCGTAATACGCGTCGAGGAACTTGCCGGCGTCGTCACGGCTGAAGCCGAAGGTCATCTGGGTCAGATCGTTTGTGCCGAAGCAGAAGAATTCCGCTTCTTTCGCGATCTCATCGGCCGTCAGCGCCGCACGCGGGATCTCGATCATCGTGCCGACCTCATACTTGAGGTCGATGCCGGCGGCTTTGATTTCCGCATCGGCGGTGGCAACGACGATGTCCTTGACATATTTCAGCTCTTTGACTTCGCCGACGAGCGGGATCATGATCTCCGGTTCGACGGTCCAGTCGGGATGAGCCTTCTTCACATTGATCGCCGCACGGATGACTGCGGTGGTCTGCATCTTGGCAATTTCGGGATAGGTGACAGCCAAACGGCAGCCGCGGTGACCCATCATCGGGTTAAACTCATGCAAGCCGTCGATGATCGCCTTGATGGCTTCGACCGATTTGCCCTGTGACTTTGCCAGTGCTTCAATGTCTGCTTCTTCGGTGGGAACAAACTCATGCAGAGGCGGGTCGAGGAAGCGAATGGTAACCGGGCAGCCTTCCAGCGCCTCATACAGCTTCTCGAAATCGCCCTGCTGATACGGCAGAATCTTTTCGAGCGCCGCTTCTCTCTCTTCGACGGTATCCGCGCAGATCATCTCGCGGAAGGCGGCGATGCGGTCCGCTTCAAAGAACATGTGCTCCGTGCGGCAAAGGCCGATGCCCTCTGCGCCGAGCTCACGCGCCTTTTTCGCGTCTGCCGGGGTATCCGCATTGGTGCGCACCTTCAGCTTGCGGAACTTGTCGGCAAGCTCCATAATACGGCCGAACTCACCCGCGATTTCCGCGTCAACGGTCGGGATGATGCCGTCATAAATGTTACCGGTCGAGCCGTCAATCGAGATGTAGTCTCCTTCATGATAGGTCTTGCCGGCAAGGGTAAAGCGCTTGTTTTCCTCATCCATCACGATGTCGCCGCAGCCGGACACGCAGCAAGTACCCATACCGCGCGCAACGACCGCTGCGTGAGAGGTCATACCGCCGCGTACGGTCAGAATGCCCTGCGCCGCTTTCATGCCGGTGATGTCTTCGGGAGAGGTCTCCAAACGCACGAGAACGACTTTTTCACCTTTGTTGTTCCATGCGACGGCATCGTCGGCGGAGAACACAATCTTGCCGCAGGCGGCACCGGGGGAGGCGCCGAGGCCTTTGCCGGCCGGGGTGGCGGCTTTCAGCGCTTTTGCATCAAACTGCGGGTGCAAAAGCGTATCCAGGTTGCGCGGGTCGATCATGGAGACGGCCTGCTCTTCGGAGATCATGCCCTCGTCCACCAGATCGCACGCAATCTTCAGAGCGGCCTTTGCCGTTCTCTTGCCGTTGCGGGTCTGCAGCATGTACAGCTTTCTGTCTTCAATGGTAAATTCCATATCCTGCATATCGCGATAATGATCCTCGAGGCGATTGCAGATATCGACAAACTGATTGAAAACTTCCGGCATGACTTCTTCCAGCTTCGCAATGGGGGAGGGGGTGCGCACGCCGGCGACAACGTCCTCGCCCTGTGCGTTCATCAGGAATTCGCCCATCAGCTTCTTCTCGCCGGTGGCGGGGTCGCGGGTAAACGCAACGCCGGTGCCGGAGGTATCGCCCATGTTGCCGAATGCCATCATCTGGACATTGACGGCGGTGCCCCAGGAATAGGGGATGTCATTGTCGCGGCGATACACATTTGCACGCGGGTTATCCCAAGAACGGAACACCGCTTCGACAGCGCCCATCAGCTGCTCTTTCGGGTCGGACGGGAAGTCCTTGCCGATTTTTGCCTTGTATTCCTCTTTAAACTGGCCGGCCAGCACCGCAAGGTCTTCTGCGGTCAAATCGACATCCTGCGTGACGCCTTTCTCGGCCTTCATCTTGTCGATGAGTTCCTCGAAATATTTCTTGCCGACTTCCATGACGACATCGGAATACATCTGAATGAAGCGTCTGTAGCAGTCCCATGCCCAGCGCGGGTTGCCGGACTTCTTCGCCAGCGCTTCCACCGTTTCCTCGTTCAAGCCGAGGTTGAGGATGGTATCCATCATGCCGGGCATCGACGCACGGGCACCCGAACGGACCGAAACAAGAAGCGGATTTTCCTTATCGCCGAACTTCTTGCCCGCATCCTTTTCAAGGACTGCCAAATGCTCATAAATTTCCTTTTGAATATCTTCACCGATCGTACGGCCGTCCTCGTAATAGCGGGTACATGCCTCTGTCGAAACGGTAAAGCCGAACGGAACGGGCATTCCGAGGCGGGTCATTTCCGCCAAATTCGCGCCCTTGCCGCCGAGCAGCTCGCGCATCGAGCCGTTGCCTTCACTGAACTGGTAGACATACTTGTGACTCATATAGTCAGCCTCCTCCAAAATATTCACACTTCCGGTTTTGCGCATTCCTTTTCCTTCGCGCAACCATACTATATCATTATAACAGACGGTTTTGGTTTTTCCAATAGATTTTGTGAATTTTTTGAAAAAAAGGCGCATTTTTTTGTGCAAGCGCCCTGTTTGCGGCAAATTTTGCTTGCCAAGAACGCAAATTTGGTTCATAATAGAATCCGTCGCATCGCATATGACGGATGGTTGAGAGGAGAATGGACGGTGTTTTTCAGAAAAAAATCCGCAGGACCGGTTGATTTTCTGATCGTCGGATTGGGGAATCCCGGCAAAAAATATGAAAATACACGCCATAACGCGGGGTTTATGAGCATTGACAAGCTCGCGCATACTCTCGGCACGACGATCGACCGCGCGCAGTTTCACGCGCTTACCGCCCGTTCACAGACGGACGGCGTTTGCCTGCTGCTGATGAAACCGCAGACGCTGATGAACAACAGCGGGCTTGCCGTGCAGGAGGCGGCGCTTTTTTATAAGCTGCCGCCTGAGAAAATCGTTGTGATTTCAGACGATATCAATCTGGCGCCCGGTGTGCTGCGCATTCGCCGCAGCGGCAGCGCCGGCGGACAAAACGGGCTTAAGGATATCATCACCTGTCTCGGAAGCGACGCGTTTGCGCGCGTGCGGGTCGGCGTGGGGCAAAAGCCCCATCCCGATTATGATTTGGCGGCATGGGTGCTGTCACGCTTTACCAAAGAGGAGACGGCGGTGATGGAGCAGGCGTTTGCCAATGCCGCCGATGCGGCACGGCTGATCGCCTGCGGCGAGATCGACCGCGCAATGAATTTGTATTCCAAAAAATAAAAACGGGCGCAGAAAACTACGCAAGACCGATGCGCATACGGCCGCGCGCCGTTTTATGCCAAAGGGTGGGCTTTTGAAAGCCCGCCCCGTTTGGCGTTTGCCTGCTGAGTGCCGCTCGAAAAAGTATTACAATATAAAGTATTTATAATATTACAATATACCGTATGGTATTTTGAAAGAGGAATCCCGCCTATGAAAGCTGTATTATACCAATCCGTCCTATCTCATCCGACGGTAAAATCGCTGCTTCGTGCGCTGTCCGCTCATGAAACGCCGATTTTGCTGACGGGACTCGGGCACATTCATAAAGCGCTGCTCATCGGGGCTCTCGCGCAGGACAGCACCGTCCCGCTTGTTTTGACAGGCGATGAAGCGGAAGCCTCCAAGCTGTGCGACGATCTGCGCGCCATGGGAACAAACGCGCTGCTGTATCCCGCGCGGGAGCTGTCGCTTTCCGCGGTGGAATCCGCTTCCCGCGAATATGAACAGCAGCGGCTGTCTGTTCTCGGAAAGCTGGCAAACGGCGGCGCCGACTGCGTGGTGGCGAGCGCCGAGGCGGCCGCGCAGTTCACGCTGCCGCCCGACCTGCTGCTGCTTCATACACTGGATATTACCGGCGGTTGCCCCTTGCCCGTTCCCGATATCAGCGCGGCGCTTACGGAGTCGGGCTATGAACGGTGCGCACAGGTGGAAAGCGCCGGGCAATTTTCCGTCAGAGGCGGCATTGTCGATATTTTCCCCGCGGCGTGTGACGAGCCGATACGCATCGAGCTTTGGGGAGACACGGTGGATACCCTTTCGTTTTTTGATGTCAAGACCCAGCGCCGCACAGAGGCGGTCGATGCGATTTCGATTCCTCCTGCGGCGGAATTTCTCTGTACCGACCGCGCGGCGCTTTCGGAAAAGCTCACGGCGCTCGCCGCTTCTTTGCGCGGCAAGCAGGCGGCGGCAAAGCAGTGGCTGCTTGCGGACGCCGAAAAGCTGCGCCAAGGGGCCTATATTTCGTTGGATCGCTATCTGCCGCTGCTGTTTGATCAGACGGCCACTTTGTTTGATTATTTGCCGCAAAGCCCTGTGTTTGTGTCCGAATGGAGCCGCGTGAGCGAGCAAATGCGGGCGGCAAACTGGCGGCTACACGAAGAGATAACCGCGTTGCTGGAGGAGGGCAAGCTGTGCCGTACGCTCGACCGTTATCTGTACAGCACAGAGGAAGTCAGCCGCGAGCTGCAGCGTCGGGATACGGTGGTCACCGAAAGCTTTGCACGCACGGTAAAGGAGCTGCCGCTTCGGACCTCTCTGCATGCCGATATGCGGCAGCTTGCGCCCTTTTCCGGTGCGCAGGAGCTGCTTTATGAGGATCTGCGCGAGCTGCTCGGCCGCGGCACGGCCGTTGTCGTGCTGGCCGGCGCGGAGGAAAAAAACGCCCGCGTGCTGACGGAGGATTTGACGCGAGCGGGGATTCCCGCGCTCTTTGCACCCGATCCCGCCGCGCCTGTCAAGGGGCGCGTTTTGGTGACGATGGGGGGACTGTCGGCGGGCGCCGACTTTATGCAGGGCGGCGTGGCCGTTCTGACGCACGGGCGCGCGGCAAGCGCCAAAAAACGCCGCCGACACGCGGGCGCGAAGAACGGCGGCAAGCCGATCGGCAGTCTCGATGAGCTGCGCCCCGGCGATTATGTGGTACATGCGGCTCACGGCATCGGCGTCTATCAGGGGATCCATCAGCTCACGATGCAGGGCGTGGTAAAGGATTATATTAAGCTGGAATATGCCAAAGGGGATATGCTGTATGTCCCCGTTACGCAGCTCGACCTTGTCTCCAAATACATCGGGACAAAGGACGATGCGACCGTGCGGCTGCATCGTCTCGGCGGGCAGGAATGGCAAAAAACGAAATCCCGCGTGCGCAGCGCGGTGCGGGATATCGCCAAGGAGCTGATCGCCCTGTATTCGAAGCGCATGGCGACCAAGGGCTTTGCGTTTGCGGAGGATGACGAGTGGCAATACGATTTTGAGCGGCACTTTGCGTATGAGGAAACAGATGACCAGCTGCGCTGTGCGGAGGAGATCCGCGCGGATATGCAGCGTGCCGTACCGATGGATCGCCTGCTGTGCGGCGATGTGGGATTCGGCAAAACGGAGGTTGCGCTGCGCGCCGCTTTTCGCTGTGTTTCCCAGGGAAAGCAGTGCGTCATCCTCGTGCCGACCACGATTCTTGCCTATCAGCATTACAACACGGTCGTGCAGCGCTTTGAAGGCTTTCCCGTCAAGGTGGAAATGCTCTCCCGTTTCCGCACTGCAAAACAGCAGGCGGACATCATCCGCCGTGCCAAAAGCGGGGAAATTGATATTCTGATCGGCACGCATCGCCTGTTGTCCGCCGATGTGCAGCTTCGCGATCTCGGCCTTTTTATCGTCGATGAAGAACAGCGCTTCGGCGTATCTCAAAAGGAGAAAATTAAGGAGCGCTATCCGCTTGTGGATGTGCTGACGCTTTCCGCCACGCCCATTCCCCGCACGCTGAATATGGCAATGAGCGGTATTCGCGATATGTCGGTCATCGAAGAGGCTCCGCAGGACCGCCATCCTGTGCAGACCTATGTGCTGGAGCACGATAACGGGATTCTCACAGACGCTATCCGCCGTGAACTGCGCCGCGGGGGGCAGGTCTATTATCTGCACAACCGCATCGACAACATTGAGCGCTGCGCCGCGGGGCTGCAAATGCGCATCCCCGAAGCACGCATCGCCGTCGCCCACGGCCGCATGAGCGAGGAGCAGCTTTCCGAGATCTGGCGGCAGGTGCTGGAGCAGGAGGTCGACATCCTTGTTTGCACCACCATCATTGAAACCGGTGTGGATATTCCGAATGTCAATACACTGATTATCGAAAATGCCGACCGCTACGGGCTGTCACAGCTTCATCAGCTTCGCGGCCGTGTGGGGCGCAGCTCCCGCCGCGCGTTTGCCTATCTCACCTTCACCCGCGGAAAGGTGCTCGATGAGGTTGCCACCAAGCGCCTTGAGGCGATGCGTGAATTTACCGAATTCGGCGCGGGCTTTCAAATCGCCATGCGCGATATGGAGATTCGGGGAGCCGGCAACCTGCTGGGCGCTCAGCAGCACGGGCATATGGAGGCGGTCGGCTACGATATGTATCTGCGGATGCTGTCAGAGGCTGTCAGCGAGGAAAAGGGAGAGACCTCTGCGGCGGATGAAGCCGAATGCTTGATTGACCTGCAAATTTCCGCTCATATCCCCGACAGCTACATCGCCGATCATGCCCAGCGTCTCGATGTGTATCGCCGTATCGCCGGTATCCGCACGCAGGAGGACAGCCTGGATGTATACGATGAGCTGATCGACCGTTTCGGCGAGCCTCCCGCAGCGGTGCAGGGGCTGATTGATGTGGCGTTGCTGCGTAATTTGGCGGCACAAAACGGCATTGAAGAGGTCAAACAGCAGGGGGATACGGTCCTCCTTTATCCGCACTCCCTCGACCTGCCCCTTGCCGCGGCGTTATCGGCGGCGCTGAAAGGGCGTATGATGGTCAGCGCGGGCGCCAAACCGTATTATGCCGTTAAAATCAAGAAAGGGCTTTCCGAGCTGGATACCCTGCGCGAAACGCTGGAAGCCCTTTGCGATTGCAAGAAGGCTCTCAAAGCGACGGCCGAATGAGGCAAACACCTTCCAAAGCGGCCTTGCGGACCGCCGCCAAAAAGGGCGGCGTTTCCTAAAAGGGTGTGAAAGGACGCGTGCGCAGACGCGATTTCTTAAAAAATAAAAAAACGGAAATTTTTTCAAATTTCCTGTTGACAAGAGAAAAGCGGCGTGCTATACTTATACCTACCGAAGAGGTAGGCAATTCGAAAAGAAAGGGGAACGACGATATGAAGGGCATTGCGTTTGTCGCTGCTGTGATGACGGAGATGTGCATGCGTATTTTCCGTATGTGGATTTGTCGCATGTGCATGCCTTTTTGTGCGTTCGTTTCCGATTTATTCTCCGTTTCAGGTGCAACATATGTTGCCGCATAGTTTTGCGGAATGTATCACTGCTGATTGCCGGGAGACTTTATCGGAGTCTTCCGGTTTTTATTTTTATAAGGTAGGGAAGATGGTATGAAACATACTTTTGAAAAGCTCGTAAGAGCCAATTTTCGATTCGGACGAATGTGCCGATGTACAAAGGAAATAAACAGGAATATTCAATCAATATCAATTTATAAACTGTCTGATAAAGAAAGGAAATAACGAGTATGTCTGATTATAAATTTGAAACGCTTCAGCTCCATGTAGGGCAGGAAAACCCCGATCCCGCGACCGACGCGCGTGCGGTCCCGATTTATGCAACCACCTCATATGTATTCCGCAATTCCGCTCATGCGGCGGCGCGCTTCGGCCTTGCCGATGCCGGCAACATCTACGGCAGACTGACCAACTCTACACAGGATGTTTTGGAACAGCGCGTGGCCGCTCTTGAGGGCGGCGTGGCGGCACTGGCGCTTGCTTCCGGCGCGGCGGCGATCACCTATACGCTCGAAGCGCTCGGGCAGAACGGCGGCCATTTTGTGGCGCAGAAAACGATTTACGGCGGCAGCTACAATCTGCTTGCCCATACGCTCCCGGGCTTCGGCATCACGGCCACCTTTGTAAACATTCACGATCTTGCAGAGGTGGAAGCCGCAATACAGGAGAATACCAGAGCCATTTACATTGAAACGCTCGGAAACCCGAACAGCGATATTCCGGATATTGACGCATTGGCGGCGCTTGCGCACAAGCACGGTTTGCCGCTCGTTGTTGACAATACCTTCGGCACGCCGTATCTCATCCGTCCCATCGAGCACGGCGCGGATATCGTGGTGCACTCCGCCACCAAATTCATCGGCGGACACGGCACGACCCTCGGCGGTATTATCGTAGATTCCGGTAAATTTGATTGGGCGGCTTCGGGCAACTACCCCGCGATCGCCGACCCGAACCCCAGTTATCACGGCGTATCCTTTGTCAAGGCGGTGGGACCGGCGGCGTTCGTCACCTATATTCGCGCGATCCTGCTTCGCGATACGGGTGCTACCATCTCTCCTTTTGCGGCGTTCTTACTTTTGCAGGGCATTGAGACCCTGTCTCTTCGCTTGGAGCGCCATGCGGAAAACACCAAAAAGGTTGTGGAATTTCTCACAAATCATCCGCAGGTTGAAAAGGTCAATCATCCGTCTTTGCCGGAGCATCCCGATCACGCGCTGTATCAGCAATATTTCCCGAACGGCGGCGGTTCGATCTTCACCTTTGAGATCAAAGGCGGCGTAGAAGAAGCGCATCGCTTTATCGACAATCTGAAAATCTTCTCGCTGCTTGCCAATGTGGCCGATGTGAAGAGCCTTGTCATCCATCCGGCGACCACGACGCACAGCCAGCTCAGTGAAGAAGAGCTTGCCGATCAGGGCATTCAGCCGAACACCATTCGTCTTTCCATCGGCACCGAGCATATCGACGACATCATTGCCGACCTGCAGCGCGGCTTTGATGCGGTAAAATAAGTTGACGGATAAAACACAATATTTTTCATATTTTACGGAGGGAATCGTTATGTCAAACGTTTATACATCTGCCGATCAGCTGATTGGTAAAACACCGCTTTTGGAGCTCACGCATATTGAAAAAGAATTGGGGCTGAAAGCCAAAGTGCTGGCAAAGCTGGAATATTTCAATCCCGCCGGCTCCGTCAAGGACAGAATAGCCAAAGCGATGATTGACGAGGCGGAGGCCTCCGGCAAGCTGAAACCCGGCTCGGTTATCATTGAACCGACTTCGGGCAATACCGGCATCGGCCTTTCGGCGGTGGCGGCGGCAAGAGGATATCGCATCATTATCGTCATGCCGGAAACCATGTCTGTCGAGCGCAGACAGCTCATGAAGGCCTACGGCGCGGAGCTGGTGCTGACGGAAGGGGCAAAGGGAATGAAAGGTGCCATTGCCAAAGCGCAGGAGCTTGCTTCGGAAATTCCGGACAGCTTTATTCCCGGCCAGTTTGTGAACCCGGCAAACCCCAAGGCGCACAGAGAACATACCGGCCCCGAAATTTATGAGGATACCGACGGACAGGTGGATATTTTTGTCGCCGGCGTCGGCACCGGCGGCACGGTGACCGGCGTCGGGGAGTACCTGAAATCCAAGAAGGCCGATGTGAAAATCGTGGCGGTCGAGCCTGCATCCTCGGCGGTGCTTTCCACCGGCGTTGCGGGTTCTCACAAAATTCAGGGCATCGGCGCGGGCTTTGTTCCCGAGGTTTTGAACACGGGCGTTTATGATGAAATTATCCCCGTGTCCGACGAGGATGCGTTTGCGACGGGAAAACTCATCGGCAAAAGTGAGGGCGTGCTTGTAGGCATCTCCTCGGGAGCGGCCGTTTTTGCGGCTGTTGAGCTGGCAAAGCGTCCGGAAAACGAGGGGAAAACGATTGTCGCCCTCTTGCCCGATACCGGCGACAGATACCTGTCTACAGCGCTTTTTGCAGAATGACCGTCAGACGGCCGGTGTTACGGCACGGTAGTATGAGCGGAGCCGCTTTGCTGCCTCTTTAAAAGCATTGCGTCTGTCCGATAGAGACAAGATAATCAGCCCTTTTTCGGCGGCGTGTCGATTTGACAAGACAGACAATCGGCAAGAGGTGAGAGAGAATGATGATATCAACGAGAGGTCGGTATGCGCTTCGCGTACTGATAGACCTTGCGGAGCATGCGGAGGATGGACATATTCCGATGAAGGAGGTAGCCCTGCGACAGGAGATCTCCTTAAAATATTTGGAGCGGATCCTCCCCATATTATCCAAAAACGGATTTGTGGAAGGCGTGCACGGAAAAGGCGGCGGTTATCGCCTTGCAAAAGCACCGAATGAATGCAGAGTGGGGGATATTTTGCGGCTGACAGAGGGAGATCTCGCACCGGTGGCCTGCCTTGAAAAAGGAGCGAAGCCCTGCAAGCGGGTTTCGGAATGCCGCACCTATCCGATGTGGACGGAATTTTATACGCTCGTCAACCGCTATTTCGACGGCATAACGATTGCCGATATTATGAAACCCAATAGCTAAGGATTTTCGGTATCACGGGAATAAACGGCGGCGGGGAGATGGCCTTCTCCCTGCCGCCGTTTTGCGTTGTCAAAAAGGGCTGCCGTTCGTGTTACCTGCGCTTCTTTGCCGTGATCGCTCGAATGCTTTGCAAAGCGGCCGCTTTTACTGAAAGGGTATAAGCCTGCAAAAGACGGCAATTATCGGCAATACGCTTTTATCGCGTCACTCATAAACTGCGCCGTACCGTCGCCGTGGCGATCGATTGTTTCCCGAAAGCGTTCGTCGGCAGCATACATTTCGCCGAGCCCGGCAAGGATTTCTTTGGTACAGGTGTAGTAATTCTCGGTGATAAAATCCTGCCAATTCTTCACAAGCGCCTGCGCTTCTTTGCTGTCGGGAGCAACGCCCTTTCTTTTGCAGTGCGCAAACGCCGCTATTTTTTCGTCCATAGCGGAATTGACCTGCTTTTGTTTGTCCGCCGAATAGCCTGCGGTCTTTTCCGCGCTTTCCTTGTAAGCGGCTGTGTCGCCCCACCTTTCCTTGGCTTCTTTCGCATATTTCTCGCGCTTTGCTTCAAATTCACTGTTATCAAACACGTTCATATTCACAATTTCTCCTTTCATGGCGCCGTCAAGAGCTGAAATGAGCCGTTCAAGCCGCTCTTTTTTCAGTACCAACAACTGTTTTTGCTCCTTGAGCGCCGCTTGCTTGTCATAGTCGGGAGAGGATAAAATCATCCGGATTTCTTTCAGAGGAAAATCA
>JBJEIR010000106.1:0-13501 GCA_051877215.1 Acutalibacteraceae bacterium
GTCGTCACATACGCGGGATATAAAGCGGTATTTTTCACGGGCAACAAGAGTGTCCCTCTCCTCCCGCTCAATCGGCAGCGTGCAAAAGCACTCCTCTATCTGCCGTTGTTTTTCAAAAGACAGGCGCAGCACAGATGACACCTGCGCGTCTCCGTCAAGAAGCCGAATCGCCGACGCCCGAAGCGGCTGCTTTCGGCGATGGCAAGCGGGAGCGATCAGCCGTTCTGTCCGCTCAAGTGTGCGGGTGAGCGATACATCGTAAAAGGAAGGCGCCGCGCCCGAAAGCAGCCGTGCAGCGTCAGCATCCAGCGCGCGGCAGACCAACTCCCGCAGCCCCGTTCCGTCTGCGGCGCAAACGGCTGTCATCGGCACACCGAGCGCCTTTTCCAGCGCCGGTATATCCAGCCGCACACCGCTCGCCGCCACCCTGTCCGCCATATTCAGCGCCACGACCATCGGACGACCCAGCTCAATCAGCTGCATCGTCAGATAGAGATGCCGCTCCAAATTGGTCGCATCCACCACATTGACAATCACATCCACCGTATCGCCGAATAATACATCCCGCGCGATACGCTCCTCTGCAGAATAGGGATATAGGGAATAGATGCCGGGCAAATCGAGTATGGTCGCCTTGCGGCCGGCAATTTTCAGCGCTCCCTCTTTCTTTTCGACCGTCACACCCGGCCAATTACCAACAGATTGATCACAGCCGGTCAGTTCGTTGAAAAGAGTTGTTTTCCCGCAATTCGGGTTGCCGACAAGCGCGATTACCGGGCTCATCTGACCACCTCCGCCACCGCGATGGCTTTTGCATCACGGCGGCGAATACTGAGAAAAGAACCGCGAACGGCAATTTCGATCGGATCACCAAGCGGCGCCGTCCGACGGACGGAAACGACCGCATCGGGTGTGAGCCCCATATCAAGGAGCCGTCTCCTGAGCGCTCCCGTACAACCGATTGACCGCACAACCGCGCTTTCACCGATCTTCATATCCCCGATCGTTTTCATGGCAATCCCCTCTCCCGTCGATTTTTGTCAAAAAACATCCTGTTTGCAAAATTGTCAACGGAAGTATTACAAGACTGTCAGTATTTCCCGTCCCCTGTTTTTTGTATTTTCCGACCCTTTTCACCGCTTTTTCCGTGTATTCTTCGACAGGTTCCGCGCAGTCTCCGCAGGGTTTCGCCAAAAGCCGATCCCGTTTGCGAGAAAAACCTCGCATGCGGTAATATAAGGACTATGTTCTTGACAAAACCATCATTTTTTGGTAAAATTTGGTTATCAAAACAACATACGCCGTCGAATGGAGGATGAAACAATATGAAACCCGTCGGTATTGTTCGTCAAATTGATGCTTTGGGGCGAATCGTCATTCCAAAAGAGCTGCGCCGTACATTGGACATCGGCGATGGCGATCCGCTCGAAATGTTTATAGAGGATAACACCGTGATCCTGCGCAAATATCACCCCGCGTGTATCATTTGCGGGAACGCCAAAAACATCGTCACCTACAAAGGCCGCAATATCTGCCCGGACTGTATCCGCGAAATGTCATCCAAGCTGCTTTAACGGCAAAGGGGCGAAGCTGAGCACATTTTCAGTATATCGTCCTTCCCGCGCGGATATGACTATGCAAACGATATAAATCGTCACAGGGTATAAACCGTCACCGATTTTGGAATGGCTCGGATGTCGGCAAGCCGCTGTCATTATAGGCTCTTTTCCACCGCCGTGTCAAGACGGCGCCGCATTTTTTATTCTTCAAAGCGCCGTATAAGCAGCGATTGCACGGTAAGCCTCAACCAGCTGCGTCTCGGTATACCAACGGCAGTTGGCGGGACTGGTGGAGGGAAGCAGAATCGCCTCTCTTTTCACAGACGGAAGCAGCAGCTTGCGATACAGTGCAAAGGCTTTTTGTCCCGTTGTAAAAATGCCGCGGATGTCTGCGGCGTTTAAAATTGTAAACAGGTCATTGGGCACCGGATTGGCGATGGAGGAATCTTCCGCACCCGCTATATCGCAGGAAGCAAGCACATCCCACAAGGCAATATGATGCGCGCGGACAAAAGCCGCGCGCTTTTCGTTTGTCTGCGGAACCTCTTCTTCAAAAACGGCCGCCAAGGTCTTCCAAAACCGATTTTGGGGATGCGCATAATAAAACCCGTATTCCCGCGATTTCGGAGAGGGCATCGTGCCCAATATCAGCACGCGGGACTGCGCATCATACAAAGGCGGCAGCGTATGAACGACCCTTTCCCTTTTTTGTGCTGCCATTGCAAATCCCTCCCTTTTTCATTTGTTCATCCTAACACACTCACCCCCTTCTGTCAATTCGGCAGCTTTTTGCCGGCACGGATGCACTCTCTTTCAAGCGCGCAAAAGCGGCGTACCTTAAACGGTGCGCCGCTTTTTAAGCGTTCCCTATTCGGTTTTTATTCCGCCGGGAAGGTCACGGTAATGCAGGTGCCGACCGTTTCTCGGCTCTCCAGAGAAATGACGGCATGATGTACCTGTGCAATGTGTTTGACAATAGCAAGTCCCAGCCCGGTGCCCCCGGTTTCTTTTGAGCGGCTTTTATCGACGCGATAAAATCGTTCAAAGATGCGCCCCTGATGCTCCGCCGGGATGCCGATGCCCGTGTCCGCAACGCTGACCGAATGATTTTCAACGGTAACGGTCACCTCGCCGCCGTCACGGTTATAGCGAACGGCGTTGTCGCACAGATTGTAGATCAGCTCCTCCAGCATCGCCTGATTCCCGTTGACAAGGCAGGAGGTTCCTTCCAGCTTCAATCGGATTTTACGGGCCTCGGCCGTCTGACGGAGCGATTGCAAAGAGCATTCCGCCGCCGCATACAAATCGACCGTATCCATTGTCAGACCGCCGCCGATCTCCTCAATTTCAGACAGCTTGATAATATCGCGTATCAGCGAAAGCAAGCGCGCCGCTTCTTTTTGAATACGCTGTGCAAAAACGGGAATATCCTGCGGGCTTGCCATGCCGTTTTCGATCATTTCGGCATATCCCGAAATCGAGGTCAGCGGCGTTTTCAGCTCGTGCGACACATTGGCGGTAAACTCCTGCTTCATGCGCTCAATCTGCCGTCTCTCCGTCACATCAATGAGCAGGCAAATCACGCCGATCGGCTCATCCTCCTGTAAAACCGGATTGACCATGACATGAAACAGCCGTCCGTCACACTCCATATCAAAGGCCGAATGACGGTTTTCGGTCGCTTCCTTTGCCGCGTCCAGCAGGTATCGGTTGCGATTGAGCTCTATCAAATGCTGCCCGATCGCGTCTCCGCTGATATGCAGTATCTGCCGAACGCTGTCATTGGCAATCAGCACTCGTTTTTGCATATCGAGCAGCAAAAGGCCCTCTTCCATATGCTCCAAAATAGCCGCCAGCCGCCTATGCTCATGCTCGATCGTCAGCATCTGTTCCCGCAGTTCGGCGCGCTGTGTTTGAATTTCCCGTACAAACGGAACCAGCTCACGATAAATTGCCGTGCTGTTTTCCGCCACCAGCTCCGGGTCGTCTATGCGTTCGGCAAGCTGCTTGATCGGGCGTACCAGGCGTTTGGTGAGCAGGGAGGACAACAATACCGACAGCGCAAGCAAGGCGATCAGGATGAGCAGCAGATACGGCAGACAGGCCCATATCATCTTCCCTGCAATGTCTGCGGACAAAGAGCAGCGCAGCACCCGTCCGTCGTTGAGCCGCCTCGCCTCATAATATTCCTTTATGCCGAGCGTGCGGGAATAACGCTGTGACGACCCGCTTCCTTCGGAAAGCGCCTCTTGAATCTCCGGCCGCTCCAAATGATTTTCCATTTCCGCAGAGGCGGCGTCTGTCTCAAAGAGCACCTGCCCGTCCGTATCCACCAGCGTGATACGAATCGGCAAAGAGGCAAAATCCTTGAGCTGCGCCGTATCCTCCAAATGAGAATAGGCTGCGGCGAGCATATCCGTTTGCGAAGAGAGATCGTCCCGAATCCGCTCGTCATAGCTTTTTGAAAAGGCTGGTGCCGTCAGGATCAGCGTCAAAACAGCGGCAAGCACACCCATCAGCAATAATTTTCGATTGATTTTTTCTTCCATGTTTTCGCTCCCTATACGCTGCGGCGAATCGCCCGAGCGCCACACCCGTCAATTCGCCGCGAACTTATAGCCTACGCCGCGCACCGTTTCGATGCGGTTGCCCGCTTCTCCCAGCTTGCGGCGAAGCGTTTTGATATGCATATCGACCGTTCGGGTCTCGCCGCCGAAATCATAGCCCCATATGCGGTTCAGTATGACCTCGCGGGTAAGGACGCGATTTTGACAGCTCATCAGAAGCTTGAGAAGCTCATATTCTTTGTAGGTGAGCAGACAAGGCGTCCCCGCCACCGTGACGGTGTGTGCGTCGTCATCGAGCAGCAGGTCTCCCGCTTTTAAGAGCGGCCCGTTTTGTCTGACCGCCGCCGTACGGCGAAGCAGCGCTTTTACGCGCGATATCATTTCCATAATGCCGAAGGGCTTGACAAGATAATCATCTGCGCCCGCATCCAGTCCCTTGACGCGGTCAAGCTCGCTTCCCTTTGCCGTCACCATCATCACGGGAACAGCGGCTGCTTTTTCATTTTGTCTGAAACGAGAAAGCACGGACAGGCCGTCCTCTTCGGGCAGCATGATGTCTAAGATCAACAGATCGGGCAGCCCCTCTTTGCAGGCGTCATAAAGCTCCTGTGCGCATGAAAAAGCGGCCACATCATATCCGCTGTTCTTCAGCGCATAGGCTTCCATGTCACGGATATCCGTATCATCCTCTACGATATAAATACGCATAGCAATTCCTCCGAAATCCCGATTCGGTTTATGCCGGCAATGCTTCAAACGGGCAGCCTGTTCATTTCCTCTTCATGCTGGCCGGTGACAGAGAAAATCACCCATTCTGCCAGATTGACCGCATGGTCACCGATGCGCTCAAAATATTTGGCAACCATCAACAGATCCAGCGCCTGTTCCCCGCTGTCTGCATCCTCACGAATCCAGGCAATCAGGTCCCTCTTCATCTCACAAAACAGCGCATCCACGCGGTCGTCCCGTGAACAAATCTCATGTGCGAGAGCCTCATCCCGTGCGACAAAGGCGTTGATACTGTCGCTGACCATGCCGACGGTGACCTTTGCCATTTGCGAAATATGCTCAAATCGGTGACCGAGCGCCGTTTTCGGCATCACGGTGACCAGCTCGCTGATATCCGCCGCCTGGTCGCCGATGCGCTCCATGTCGGTGATCATTTTGAGTGCTGCCGAAATCAGGCGCAGATCGCGCGCCACCGGCTGCTGATGAAGCAGCAGCTTTAAACACAGCGCCTCAATATCCTTTTCCTTTTGATTGATAATCCGGTCATTTTTGATGTTGTGGCGGGCAAGCTCCTCGCTTTGCTCAAGCAGCGCCTGCACAGCCGACGAAATCGCTGTTTCGATCAGAGAGCCCATTTCGATCAGCTCGGTATTCAGTGTGTCAAGCTGTTCGTCAAAATAGGTACGCATCAACCAAACCTCCCCGTGATATAATCTTCCGTACGCTTATCCTTCGGCATGGAAAACATGCTTTCGGTATCCGCGTATTCGATCACCTCTCCGAGCAGGAAAAAGGCCGTTTTATCGGCAATACGCAGCGCCTGCTGCATATTGTGCGTGACGATAACAATAGTATACTCTTTTTTCAACTCCTGCGCAAGTTCCTCAATTTTTGAGGTGGAGATCGGATCGAGCGCCGAGGTGGGCTCATCCATCAGCAGCACTTCCGGCTGCACGGCAAGCGCCCGCGCAATACAAAGCCGCTGCTGCTGTCCGCCCGAAAGCCCAAGCGCACTTTTTTTCAGCCGATCCTTGAGCTCGTCCCAAATGGCCGCATCGCGCAGCGACTTCTCAACGATCTCGTCGAGCTTCAGACGCGACCGCACGCCGTGGGTGCGCGGTCCGTACGCGATGTTGTCATACACACTCATCGGGAACGGATTCGGCTTTTGAAACACCATGCCGACGCGCTTGCGAAGAAGGTTGACATCCATCTTGCCGTAAATATCCTCTCCGTCCAGCAGAACCTCACCGGTGATCTTACACCCCTCCACCAAATCGTTCATGCGGTTAAGCGTTTTGAGCAAGGTCGATTTTCCGCAGCCGGACGGTCCGATAAACGCGGTGATCTCATTTTTGTCAATGGACAGATCGACGGATTTGAGCGCATGAAACGCACCGTAATATAGATCGAGATGATTAATTTGAAAGGCATTCATCCTTTTTGCGTGTCCCCTTTCCACCGAAAATGTGAAAAAATTTCTTTTTACTTCCTGCCCTTTTGCAGCCACCGCGCCGCAAAGGTGGAGAAGCTGTTGATCAGCAGTACAAAAATGAGCAGCATCACCGCTGTCGCATACGCCTGATCGGTATGCAGTGCCTCTTTTGAAAGCAAATACATATGCACCGACAGCGTGCGCCCCGATGACATCAGATTTTCAGCGCTCTGCGCAACCGTTCCGGAGGTATACATCAGCGCCGCCGTTTCTCCGACAATGCGCCCGACAGCGAGAATGATTCCCGACAGGATTCCCGGCACGGCGCTTGGCAGCACCACGCGAAAAACCGTGCGAAGCCGTCCGGCGCCGAGTCCGAAGCTCCCCTCCCGAAAGCTGTCCGGAACAGCTTTGAGTGCTTCCTCCGTCGTGCGCATAATCAGCGGTAAAATCATGATCGCCAATGTAAAGGCGCCTGCCAGCATGGAATTCCCCCACCCAAGCGCCGTCACAAAGAACAGCATGCCGAAAAGTCCGTATACGATGGAGGGAATCCCGGACAGTGTTTCCGCCGTCATACGCACCACGCCCACGAGACGGTTGCCGCGCCTTGCATATTCGACAAGATAAATCGCCGAGAAGATTCCAAGCGGTACGGCGATCAGCATGGAAACGCCCGTCATGATAAAGGTGTTGATAATGGCGGGCATAAAAGACACATTATCAGAGGTGTACTCCCACGAAAACAGCTCCGGCGTCAGATGCGGCAATCCTTTGATCAGAATATATCCGATCAGAAAGAGCAGCACCGCCGCCGTCACCACCGCCGCCGCGATAACGAGCAGCCGCAGCAGCAGCGAGAAGGGATGGCGTTTATAGGCTGCAAGCGTATTCAGCAAAGAATGACCCCGCCGCGTTTTGGAAACAGGTGTCTTGCTCATTTCTTTTCGTCCCTCCTTTTGAGCACCGAGAGAAAGAGATTGATGAGCAGAATGAACACAAACAGCACCACCGCCGTCGCAATCAGTGCTTCGCGGTGGAGATCCGCCGCATACCCCATTTCCAGCACGATGTTGGCAGTCAGCGTGCGCACGCCCGACAAAATGCCGTTTGGCATGCGCGCCTGATTGCCCGCGACCAGCACCACCGCCATCGTTTCTCCGATGGCGCGGCCGATGCCGAGGACGATCCCCGCCAGAATACCGGATTTTGCCGCCGGCAGCACCGTGAAAAAGACACTGCGTTCATGGGTCGCTCCGAGTGCGAGCGACCCCTCATAATAGCTTTCCGGCACCGCGCGGATGGACGATTCGGATACATTGATAATGGTCGGCAGGATCATGATCCCAAGCAGGATGGAGGCCGTCAGCATACTGCTGCCGTCTCCGCCGAAGCTGTCGCGCACAAAAGGCACCAGCACGACCAAGCCGAAAAAGCCGTATACGACCGACGGAATACCGGCGAGCAGCTCCACGGCCGGTTTCAGGAAGCGGTACAGCGCAGGCGGGCAAAAGCGGGCCATAAACACCGCCGTCAGCAGTCCGATGGGAATGCCGATCAAAAGCGCTCCCGCCGTCACATAGATACTGCCCAGTATCATCGGGAAAATGCCGTAGGAAGCCGGACTATCCGTCGGCGACCAATTTTGTCCGAGCAGAAAATCGAAAACGCCGATTTTGGCCATGGCGGGCACGCCGTTGACGAAAAGAAAAGCACAAATCAACAGCACCGCCAATATGGAAACGAGCGCCGCCGCCAAAAATACGCCGTGCATCACGCGTTCCTTCACTTTATTCATGAGGGTTCCTCCCCAAAACGGATATAGCCCCTGTTTTTAAAAAACTTTACAAAAGGCATCTGATACAGGGGCGGCCGCGATCGAATCCGATCGCGGCACAGTCCTTTTTACCGACTATTCTTTAAGCAAGCGCCGCACTCCAGGTCGCGGCCTCTCCCGTAAAGATGTTTTTGATTTGTTCGGTGGTCAGCGCGTCTGCCGTATTGTCTTTGTTGACAATCACCGCAATGCCGTCCATGGCGATTTTGGTAGAGGTCAACACCTCCGATTCGCTGCTTTTGAGCTCACGCGACGCCATACCGATGTCACAGGTTCCCTCTTTTGCCGCGGTCATCCCGGCGCTCGAGTCGGTGGTCTGGATCTCCACCGTCGCATTGGTGTTGATCGCCTCATAGGCTTCCTTCAGCTTTTCCATAACGGGAGAGACAGAGGACGAACCCGCCACCGTCACCTTTCCGCTCGGCTTGGAGCCGCTGTAGGCGGCGTTTTCGGACACCGCCACATATCCGTTGTCCTCCACGACCTTTTGACCGTCTGCACTGAGAATAAAGTCAACAAAATCCTTGGCGACCTCGCTCAAATCCGATTTGGTTGCAATGTTGAACGGACGCGCAAGCTCATAGGAGGCGGACTTCACATTGGCCGCCGTCGCCTCTACGCCGTTTACCTTCACCGCCTTGACCGTATCGTTCATCGAACCGAGAGAAATATATCCGATGGCATACGGATTGCCGGCGACATTGCTGATGACCGCCTGCGTGCCGTCAATCACGACCGCTTCCTTTGAGGTGTTGTCCGTTTTGTTGCCGGCGTCGTCCTTGACGAGAACGCCTGTCAGCTCGACAAACGCGTCGCGCGTGCCGGAGCCCTCCTCGCGCGTCACCACCGTGATGTTTCTTGCGGCGTCAAAGCTGCCGCCGTCTTGCGTTGCCGTTCCCTGATTTGTCGCGGTGCTGCAGCCCGCCAAGGCGCCGCAGCCGATCAGTGCCGCCGCAAGCATAGCCAAAATTCGTTTTTTCATCCTGTTTGACTCCCTTCATAAAGTCCTTTTAATGGGTACATTTTCAGTATACGCACCGTTTGTAAAATAAAAAAGCGCGCCTGCGTAAAATGTATGTAAAATACGTTTTCAAAGAACGGCTTGCCTGCGGCGCCCACCCATGCTATACTGAAAGCCGTAGAATCATCAAAAAAACGGAGCTGTTTTGTCATGGCAAAAAACGATAAAACCAATGTCATGCGTATTCTCGATGCGGAAAAGATTCCCTACCGCTCATACACCTATGCGCACAAGGACACAGAAGCGGTGGACGGCGTCACCGTCGCCGCCATGCTCGGTCAGGACCCCCGACAGGTTTTTAAAACATTGGTGACAAAAGGGCACAGCGGCGCCTTCGCCGTTTTTGTAATCCCCGTCGCCGCCGAGCTTGACCTCAAAGCGGCCGCAAAAGCCGCAGGCGAAAAATCGGTCGAAATGATTCCCGTAAAGGATATTTTAAAAACAACGGGATATATCCGGGGCGGCTGTTCCCCTATCGGTATGAAAAAACGGTACAAAACCGTCATCGATCTATCCGCAAAACCGCTTGAAACGATGATTTTCAGCGCGGGAAAAATCGGTTATCAGGTAGAGCTCACCCCCGCAGATGCGGCGCGGATCACCGACGCCGTTTTTGCCGATATTGTGAAACGATAACGGGCTCTTTATTCCAAAAGCACAGCAAAAAGCGCTGCTTTCCAAACGAAAAGCAGCGCTTTTTATACAGATTACGGATATATCGGGCGTTTGAAAGCCGCCAAAGCCGCCGATCAGGCGCGCCCTCTGATATATTCATCAATGGCCTTGGCGGCGGATTTTCCGGCCCCCATCGCCAAGATGACCGTTGCGGCTCCCGTCACCGCATCGCCGCCGGCATAGACTCCCTCGCGGGTGGTCAGACCGTCGTCGCCGTTTGTGACGATACATCCGTGAGAATTGGTCTGAAGTCCCGGCGTGGTCGAACGGATCAGCGGGTTGGGGCTGGTGCCGATGGACATGATCATGCAGTCGACATCGAGCGTAAAGGTGCAGCCCTCTTTCGCCACGGGGCGGCGACGGCCGGACGCATCCGGCTCGCCGAGCGTCATTTCCTGGCAAAGCAGGCCCTTGACATAACCTTTTTCGTCTCCGAGCACTTCAATCGGATTGGAAAGCGTTTTGAAAATAATGCCCTCCTCCTCGGCGTGCTCGACCTCCTCCTTACGGGCGGGAAGCTCTTCCATGCCGCGGCGGTAAACAATATATACATGCTCCGCGCCGAGGCGTTTGGCGGAACGCGCCGCATCCATTGCGACATTTCCGCCGCCGACCACCGCGACATTCTTCGCATGCTGAATCGGCGTTTTGGCCCCGTCCTGATACGCCTTCATGAGATTGATGCGGGTGAGGAATTCGTTGGCGGAATACACGCCGTTGAGCGATTCGCCGGGAATCCCCATAAAGCGCGGCAATCCCGCTCCCGAGCCGATATACACCGCTTCATTGCCCATCTCAAACAGCTCATCAACGGTCAGCGTGCGCCCGATGACCACATTGGTCTCAATATCGACGCCGATCTCCTTGAGGCCTTCAATCTCCTTGCGGACGATTTCTTTCGGCAGACGAAACTCCGGAATGCCGTAAACCAGCACGCCGCCCGCCGTGTGCAGCGCTTCATACACGGTGACCTTATACCCCATCTTGGCAAGATCGCCCGCCGCCGTCAGGCCGGACGGTCCCGATCCGATGACCGCGACCTTGTGTCCGTTCGACTGCGGCATGGCAGACTTACCGTCAAAGTGTTCCCGATGCCAATCGGCCACAAAGCGCTCCAGCCGACCGATGCCGACCGGCTCGGTCTTGATGCCACGCACGCATTTTCCCTCACACTGATTTTCCTGCGGACAGACACGCCCGCATACGGCGGGCAGCGCCGAGGAAGCGGAAAGCACCTCATACGCGCCCTCGAAATCCTCCTCTGCCACCTTGGCGATAAAGGCGGGAATATCAATACAAACAGGGCATCCCGACACACACGGCTTATGCTTGCAGTTCAGGCAGCGCTTTGCCTCGTTTACCGCCATTTCCGGCGTATAGCCGAGCGCCACCTCGGAAAAATTCCGATTGCGAACATCCGGCTCCTGTACCGGCATGGGGCATTTTTTCGGATCCATATTCGGCATGATCAGTCAACCTCCTTGTTGAGCAAGCGGCAAGCATCCTCACGGGCATGCGTCTCAAAATCGCGGTACATTCCCCCGCGGTGCATCGCCTCGTCAAAATCGACGAGATGTCCGTCAAAGTCCGGCCCGTCGACACAGGCAAATTTCGTCTCGCCGCCGACGGTCAGGCGGCAGCCGCCGCACATGCCCGTGCCGTCAATCATAATGGGGTTCATCGAGACGGTCGTCTTGATTCCGTATTTTTCCGTCAGCTTACAGACAAATTTCATCATGACAAGCGGGCCGATGGCGATGACCTCGTCATAGGTATTGCCCTCCTTGATCAGCGTCTCCAGCGCATTGGTCACAAGGCCCTTTTCGCCCCAGCTTCCGTCGTCGGACATTTTTTCCACGCGGGAGGAAACCGCTTCAAATTCCTCTTCCAAAATGACCAGGTCCTTGGAGCGGAAGCCGATCACGGAATGGACCTCTGCCCCCAGCTCATGCAGCCTTTTGGCGGTCGGATAGGCGATCGCACATCCCACGCCGCCGCCGATCACCGCGACCTTTTTCAAGCCGTCGAGGCGGCTCGGCGTACCCAGCGGGCCGACAAAGTCCACAATACTGTCACCCTCGTTGAGGCTGTTCAGTTCCATCGTGCCGCCGCCGACAATCTGAAAAATAATGGTGACAGTCCCCTTTTCGCGGTCGTAATCGGCGATGGTGAGCGGAATCCGCTCGCCGTCCTCGGACGCGCGAAAAATGATAAACTGTCCCGGCTGCGCCTTATGAGCCACCAGCGGCGCTTCGACGACCATTTTGGTCACCGTCGGGTTAAGCGCTTTTTTCTCAAGAATCTTATACAAATCTGTCACTCCTTTTACCGCGGCTGTGCGCGGCGATATTGTAATACCTTCAAAACAGCAGCGTCAACCGACGGACAACAGCAAAAACGCCGCATAGCATGCGAGAATGAGCGCCCCGCTCACCGCATACACCGCCAAACGCGCGCCGCCCCGCTGCTCATCGCTTTTGTTTTTCAACGCGACGGAACACGCCGCCAGCACCGATGCCGCCGCGCCAAACAGCAGCATATACATCGTTTGGGGAGACGGGATAAAAATCTCCGTTTTTCCCGCAATGATATCGGAAACGGACAAAATCGTAAAGTTGAACATATTGCTGCCGAGTATATTGCCGATCATGGCGTTGTAGTTGCGAAGACGCACGAGCGTGATGCTCGAAGACAATTCGGGAAGCGAGGTGGCAACGCCCAAAAACAGCGCCCCTGCCAGCGACGCGCCCAAATGGAGACTTTCCGACAGCGCATCCGTCAGATAGGTGACGATCACGCTCATCACAATCAGTCCTACAGACATCAGCACAAAGCGCCGCACAACCTGCTTGACCGTCAGTGAAGACGAATCCTCTTTTGATTGCTCGCTTTCCTCTCCCGACAAAAAGCGGAAGGAGATGACATAAACAACCAGAATGACCAGCGACACGATATTGACATGGATCACGGGAATATCGCCAACGCCCGTATACACCGCCGCAAATGCCGCGGCATAGGCGACCAATGAACAAATCAGCGTTGCCATGTGAGAACGGCCGACCTTGCAGGCAGCGTATCCTTTCACGGTGACAAGCGTCAGCGCGCCGAAAATGCACAGGTTAAAAAGATTGCTGCCGAGCACATTGCCGATAATCAGCTCCGCATTATGCACCGCATAAACGGATGAAATGCTGGTGACCAGCTCCGGCAAAGAGGTGACCGCCGCCAACACAATACCGCCGATAAACGCACCGGAAATATTTGTTTTTTTGTCGAGAAGATCGACATAGGCGGCGCATTTAACAGAAAACAACACCAAAATTGCCGCTGCCGCACAATAGAGCAAAAGCAAAATCGGAATACCCATGCGGTTCATGTCCTTTCGTAACAACCTGTATCTACGGCGAACACCATTGTAACAGATTTGCCCTATGCTTGTCAAACATTCCGGCGCTATAAATATATGCCAAATGGGATATGCCGCTATATCAAAAGTGTATTTCTTCTTTTTAAGCCGCCGCGCAAAAGGCAATTTTTCAAATGAACGGCATCGCCGAAAATCCGCTGTTTATCAAGCGGTATAGGCATATGCAAAAATCCGCACTGTAAAACGACCGACCGACTTTTTTAACGCTCCCGACAACCCAAAAAAGGGGCAAGAAAGACACTTAGCAAAGA
>JBJEIR010000107.1:0-13387 GCA_051877215.1 Acutalibacteraceae bacterium
AAAGAGATGCGTTTCAGGTTGTTTGCAAAAGAAAAAGAGTCGGGAAACCGCAGTCAGCAAATGCGACGCAGGACATTACCGCCATGTGGCAGGAGTATGGCGCAGACGGAACGATGAGCAGACTGCTTGCCTGTATGCCGGAGAAACCGGTTATGAAAGGGTTGCTCGGAATCTGCTTTTCGTCTGAACTGGATGCCAAGCAGTTCCCTTACGGTATCGGCGTCGAGTACGACGGCAGAAAAGTTGACGATGATTTCGAGATTGTGGCAATTCCGGCGCATACCTATGCGGTGTTCACAAGCAAAGGAAAAATGCCTGACGCTTTTATTGAAACCTATCACCGAATTGTAACGGAATTTTTCCCGCAAAGCACACAGTACGAATATGCCGAGAATGTTGAGTTTGAGGTCTATTCGTCCGAAGACACTTCCGATCCGAATTATCAGTGTGAGATTTGGATCGCGGTGAATGAAAAAGCGGAGTGACGGAATCGAAAACAGCATAACTGTCCTGTGAGAGTCGAATTTCAAATCGGCAGTTTCCAATTTATCTTTATCTGCTGCGCCTCAAATTTTGACAAAGGTTTCCATAACGCCGCACGCAACTCCCTATTGCAAATTTCGGTTATTTTCTATATACTGGATTTACAGAAATTTTTAACCAAGCCTTGCGAAAGGAACGGGTTGATGCATGCAAACAGAAACATTGACATTTGACGGATATGACGCATTTCCGCTTCCCTCTGCGATATGGCTGCCGGAACAAGAGCCGAAATCCGTTTTACAGATTACCCACGGGATGACAGAGCATATCGGACGATACGCCGAGTTGGCTCAAAAACTGACCGAGCACGGTATCGTTGTAGCCGGATTTGACCTCAGAGGGCACGGCAGGAACCCCGGGGATCCCCGGGTCGCCTCTTTTGGGGAAGGCGGCTGGGAAGCCTCTATTGAAGACATGCGCCTGTTTTTTGAGGTTCTGACAGAGCGCTTCCCCGCACTTCCCCACTATATGCTGGGATTTTCACTCGGCTCCTTTCTCCTGCGGGAATACCTGGGCTGTTATCCGGAAGGTGTGGCAGGCGCCGCCGTTTTGGGAACGGGTTATCAGCCGGCGCCGATACTTTCCGTGATGACGGCGGTTGTGAAAAGCCAAATCAAAAAGGCGGGCTTTGACGGCTCCACCGATTTGGTCAAACAGCTTTCTTTCGGGAATTACAACCAAAAATTCAAGCCCAACCGAACCGTTGCGGACTGGCTTTGCGCCGATAACGAACAGCTTGATGCATACCTTGCCGATCCGCTCTGCCGCCAAAATATTTCTGCCGGCCTATTCCGGCAGCTTTTGTGTTCCATGAAGCGCACCGGAAGCAAGGATGCCTATCAAGGCTGGCATACAGAAACACCCATCCTGCTGCTTTCCGGACAGGATGACCCGGTGGGCAATTCCGGCAAGGGCGTACAAGCCGTCAAGCAGCGCATGGAGAAGGCGGGCATTCGCAATGTTACCATGCGGCTGTTTCCCAAAGCAAGGCATGATTTGCTGCATGAAAAATCCGGCGGCGCAGCCGCTGCCGCTCAAGCGGCACTGATTGACTGGATGGAGCACACACCGAGATAAAGAAATCCTCTATTCTTTCACACTGACCGATACGACACTGACCGACACGACAAAAAGCGGGGTGACAAAACCGTCACTCCGCTTTTTTATCTTTTATTTCTCCTCCGTGAGTCCTTTTTCCTCTGCACATCACCCCTTTGATTTTCTCTCCGGTTTTTCTTTTATGCAATCCATCACCCTTCTGACGGGTGCCGTCAGCTTCTAGCAGGAAGAAGCCCAAACTTCCTGCAATGTATTTGACAATGTACCATTTGGAAAGATTGTATTCGGGTATCAATTATTCAGCACCAAATCAATTTTTCACTCTTTTATCTGTCCGAAATTCTTGACAAGTTTCAGTAAAAAGTAAAGCCCCAAAGACGTATGCCTTTGGGGCTTTGGCTGGGATGGCAAGAGTCGAACTTGCACGGGCAGAGTCAAAGTCTGCTGTCCTACCGCTAGACTACATCCCAGTATATGGTATTTTCCGGCGTTTGAGCCGACCCTTACTATATCATAAAAGCAGGCGGTTGTCAATCCTTTTCCAAACGGTTTTGCCATGTGAAATGCCCGTGCATTTCACATGGGCATTTCACATGGGCATTTCACATTTTGAGGGCATTGCCCGTGTAGAGGATTTCCGCTGCAAAAGCACCGGTCGTTTAAGGGCATATGAGATTCTCAAACGCGATCGGTCGCTTCATATACTCCTCTGCCGGCATATCCGTCTGATTATAAGCAATGCACAGCTTGACATACGCCGATTCAAAAGATTGCATCAGCAGCGGGATTCCTCCCGCCTGCCACAGCATTTCCGAGCCCGCGTAAACAGCCGCATCCGGCTTGACGGATGCCATATAAACAGGAATGTCCCGCTCACGGCAGCGGGTGACAAAATCGGGAAGCGCATACGGTCCTTGCTGTGTACAGGCTGTTCCGCTGTGGTAAAGCCCGTGCAGCACGGCGGCATATCCCGAGGGGTCGATCCAATCATAGCGAAGTCCGGGATAGGGACGCAAGGCGAGCACGGCACGGTCAAAAGAAACGGTTACAGAGGACAAGGCCGAGGGTGCCGCTCCGAGTGCACAAAGCGGCGGATTCGACGGGTGAACACACGGTATAAACCGCTCTCCCTGCATATATCCGAACGGAACGCCTCCGAACGGCGTAAAACGGTCGCAAGCGGTATCCGCCTCTGTGATCCGCGTAGGAAGATAAACCGGCATACTGCCGTCCGTGTCCCTGTACACCGTCAGTACGCCCCGTACCGTCTCCGACAATATCAAGCGCGCCGCCGCCAAAAGATTGTCTCCCGCATTGCTTCCCGTCTCCCCGAAAGGACGGTTGGCCGCCGTCACGACAATCGGCACAGCGCTTGAGGCGAACAAAAAACCGAGCAGTGCCGAAACATATGCAAGGGTGTCCGAGCCGTGTGCTAAAATCACGCCGTCGCAGGGGCGCGAAAGCACTCGTTTAAGAGAAGCAAGCAACGCCGACCAGGTCTGCGGTGTGCTGTTTTCACTGAGAAACGAAATCGGCTGCAGCGTTTCCAAGATAACATTGTCCGAAAGCTGTTCCCGACAATAATCGCCGAGTCGCTGCAAGGCACCTTCGTCAAGCGCCGCCTGTCCGTTTTGTATATGGCTGCCGATGGTACCGCCCGTTAAGACCAAAAGAATGCGTTTCACACCGATTTTCCCCCGTTTGCCGAGCCGCTTATGATTTTTTGTATATGTATCATACCCTTATCATACCCTATTTTGCTTCAAAACGCACGCTTTTTTTCGGCTTTTTGAAACCGGGCGCTGCTTTGGAGAAAAAGTCTCGGCTGCCAATTGAAAATTCGGATAAAAGTGCTTTTCTTTTTTTCGCCCGTATGATAAAATAAAAGCAATAACAATTCAGATACTAAGCGAATGACAGGGAGACGATTGCTCATGGATCACGATGCATTTACCGACGGCGTTGAACCGGGCGGACTGCTCAACTCGCAGGAAATCCGCGTGTTGGTTTGCTATATGCTCAGCGGCATCGATGAGCCGATGACCAGGCAAGCAGTAGTCGAAATTATTTTTTCCGAAGGAATGGCCAATTTTTTTGAAACCGAGGCCGCCATTGACGAGCTCATACGCCTCGGGAACCTCACCGAGGCGGAAAACGGCTGTCTTTCTCTGACTCCCGCCGGACGCGACGCGGCGGCAACGCTTTCGACCCGTATTCCCTTCACATTGCGGGAACGCTCGGTGGAATCGGCCGTTCGTCTTTTAACACGGCAGCGGCGCGAACGCGAAACCCGCGTCGACATCACGCCGCTTGCAGAGGGCGGCGTCACGGTAACCTGCAGCATTGACCGCACCGAGCACCCGATGATGTCGGTCACACTGCGCGTGGCAGACGACTATCAGGCAAAGCTCATCCGCGATCGGTTTCTCGACGATCCCGTCACGGTGTACCGCCTTTTGATCTGCCTGCTTACAGGCGAAGCAAAGTCCCGCAAGCTCGGCAACCGCACGGTTCTCGATCTGCCGCTGTAATGCTTATTTTCGGCAAGGACTGCCGAAAGCAACAAAGTGTTCTGCTTTTTTAAAGGCTGCCTTCGGTCTTTTTCGATCGGAGGCAGCCTTTTTTCATTTCCCGTTTCCTTTTTCTCTGAATATGGCTCTCGCTTTCTTCTTAAACAGCGATATACGGTGCATACGCATATCCGATGGTATCGCCGTATTCGACAACATACCAGTTGTCGTACCGTCCCGTGACCGTCACTTGCGCGCCGGAGGGGATTGTTCCGATGACTGCCGCCGTCATATCGGGTCGCTCACGAATATTGAGTTCTCCGCGCGAAGTCGTGACAACGCCTGTCTGCGGTGCGGTCGCTTCGATAAACGGAATATCAAAAAACAGCGTCAACGCCTGCACCATCGCCCGTGCGATCCCCTCGATGTTGTTTTGAATCCACTGCGCATCCTGCACATTGTCGTGATAAGCGATCTCCGCGAGCACTGCGGGCGCGTTGGTGCGGACAACCTCCGCCAAAGAAGTGGTTCCGACCGACCGCACCTTGTCGGGCAGCGGATAAATTTCTTTCATCGTATCGACGATGAAATCCGCCGCGCGTTTGCCTTCGCTGCTCGGCGTATAATAATAGATATCCGTTCCGCGCACCTGACCGCTGTTGGCCTCTCCCGCCGCGTTGGAATGCAGCGCCAAATGAAGGTCGTAATGGGAGCTGTTCGATTGATTGATGACCTGTGACAGGGTCTGAGAGGGGTCGTTTCGGGTAAAGGCGATTCCATTGGAGCGCAGATACGGTTCCATGGCATCTGCCACCAGGTTCATGTACTGTTCTTCTGTGCCGCCGATGACATAGGGATTGTTTTCCTGCAAGGACGGGCTGAGATAAATGCGGGGCATGAGACATTCCTCCTTTGTCATATAAAAGCTCTATTCTCAGCATATGCGCCGCATAAAAAAGCGGACCGACACGGCGCTTCTTTTTGCGAAATCGGCCTGTTTTACACAAATATGTACAGAAAATATTTGTCAAAATCGGCAACAGCCCCTTTTGATTTTCACGCATTATGTATTGCCGAAAATATAGATGGAAAAATCGGCAAAAGCGCTTGACAAGGCGGGTGTACGCCCTATAATGTGAGATGTACCGCATTAAATGGCATTGTAGCCGAAAAGAGGTATCTTCATTATGACCCTTGCATCTGTCCGCGCACTTTATGCGGAGCTGTTGTCGCTGACTGTTTATCGGGCCGTGCTGCAAAAGCCGGTGACGGCGGCGCTTTTGTCCTTGCTGTGTGCCGTCGATAAGGGCGGCGAAGCGGAGATCTGCAACGCTTACGGATCGCTTTGCGCACTTCTCAACGCCACACCCGCGCCGCACAGTCTGCCCTGTGCGGTCGCCGCAGAGGTTTTAACGGATGACAATTCCTTTTCCTCCGCCTGCTCCTCCGACCGTCACCCCTCCCCTCACCTGTTTTCCTGCGCCAAGCGCGATCTGTCTATTTTGAGCCGCGCGTCTTCGCTTTCCGCTCAGGAGCTGTTTGCATCCGAAAAAGAGCTTTCCGTGGAATTGCCCCCATGGGCTCTTGATCCGGCAGACGCACCGCTTGACAGCGCGGACTGGGGTGACTGCATCGAAGAGATCGCCGCTTATCATGCGCGGTACGGCTGCGGGCGTTTTGCACAGCACCGTGCCTTTTTGTGGCGCGCAGGGCGCTTGATTCCGGTGGAATATCCGGACCCCATCCGCCTTTGCAATCTCAAAGGCTATGAGTATCAAAGGCAGATTGCCATTGATAACACGCTTGCTTTTTTAAGCGGTTTGGATGCCAACAACATGCTGTTGTACGGCGACCGCGGCACGGGAAAATCGTCTACGGTCAAAGCGCTGCTCAACGAATACGCAGATGCGGGGCTTCGCATGATCGAGGTTCCAAAGGAATATCTGCGCGAGCTGCCCGATCTGACGGAACAGCTTGCGGATGTGCCGATGAAATTTATTATATTTATCGACGATCTGTCTTTTTCCGCCGGAGACGACAATTTTGCCGCTCTGAAAGCGGTGCTCGAAGGCGGGCTGGCCGCCCGTCCCGCCAATGTGCTGATCTATGCCACCTCCAACCGCCGCCATCTGCTGAAGGAGACCTTCTCCGACCGCGACGGAGACGAGGTGCATCACGCAGACACGGTACAGGAATCGGTTTCCCTTTCCGACCGTTTCGGCATTTCGCTGACCTTTTTACTGCCGGACAAGCAGCATTTTCTCGAAATTGTCGGACAAATGGCGGACGACAGCGGACTTACCGTTGACCGTGACCGTCTTCTCAGCGCTGCCGAGCGGTGGGCGCTGGAGCGCGGCGGCCGTTCCCCGCGCTATGCGCGGCAATTCATGACCGATGTGGCCGCCCGCCTTGCGCGGGGCGAAACGATATAAAAACCGATATAAAAGGGGAATCGTCCATGTTCCGACTGTTTCGCAAACGCAAACCGACTGCCAAAACGGGCGGTGATGAACTTTTAAAAAAGCTCGACGGGAAGGAACTCACCTATGTCACGCTGCGTGCCGCCGACGAGAGCGGCACCATCGTTGAGCATGTCATCGGAAAACAAGGGCGGCTGAATGTTGCCGACGGCGTTTTTCATATTGTCTGTGACGGCTCCCCCGTTTTTTCCTGCCCGGTTGACACAGCGGAGTACGGCGAGCTGATGAGCCTTGCGGGCGTGATCATTACGGGAGACGATCGGAAAACCGGAGAGCGCCGCACCGTCGTGGCATATTATCAATATTATCGATAAATTGCCCCTCGAACCGCAAAAAATCCGATCTTTTTTCAGCGAAAAGCATGCCGTAATGACCGGTGTCCGGTCATTAAAAATTTAACCTGTATTTGGTATTCTCTACTTGTTATTTTTAGAGCAATCGTTTATAATGCAGATGTAAAGAAAGCATTCGTTTTTTGATGTATTTCTTTGGCAGTTTATTTTAAGGAGGTTGTAAAAGATGAAAAAGGGAAAAGCGTTGCTCTCCTGCCTTTTGACCGTCTGCCTGATGATCACCCCGTTTGCCGGTGTGCTCGTCTTTGCGGATGAAACGGTAGGACCGCAAATCGAATTCGGTGTCGCACCGCTCGCAGCGGTAACGGCAGACACCGAAATTGCGGTAACCGTCACGCCGGGAGACAACGCGCTTGCATCTTGTGAAACACGAATTGAGGGAACCGCCGTCAGCAATGAAGCGGCCTTTTCTTTCACCCCCGATGAACAAGGGTTGACCGACGGCGTTCACACGCTGGTGACAGAGGCAACCGACACCGAGGGAAATACTGCCATTAAAACTCTTTCTTTTAAGGTCGTGACATCTGTGGAAGCCGCATATACACTGACAAGCGACACCGTAACCGCCGAAGACAGCAACGCTTCTGTTTCTGTTTATGCGGCAGACGCGCTTTCCTTTACAAGCGCTTACGGCTCGACGCAGGACGGCTCTATTGATCCTGCCGCCTCCAATGCATTTGACGCCCTGTCTGTCTACAAGCAGCAATACGCGGCCGGAGATGTGACCACCTCTTCGGCGACAGGGATTCCGTATCAGACCTTCGATGTGCAGCTCGGCGGCAAAACCGACGGCGAAATCATCGTTCAATACAGCGGCTCGACCAAAGACGGAGAACGCGTTGCCGTAAAGGTGTATTCCCCCGCAGACAGCTGTTGGGAGACGCTCGGCACCTTCACGGGAACGGGCAGCGTATCCGCGCCGGTCAATGTGGCGGATTATGCCGACGGTGATGTGATTCATGTTGCCGCCGTACTCGATTATGTCACAAACGGCAGCAATTCCTTTATTTGGATCACCGACCCGCAGCACTATACAAAGTTTGAGGATCTGAACGAATATTATTATCAGGTCTATCAGTACGCCGCCGCACAGTATCTGGCGGGCAATGTCGGATATGTGATGAACACCGGCGACCTCGTGGACGATCGCCCGACCGCCGCTGTTGCCGAAGCACAGTGGCAGGTTGCCGACAAAGCCATGCACTATGTCGAAGATATCGGCATGCCCAACGGTGTTGTAACGGGCAACCACGATGTCGGGGACTACAACTACACCGACTATGAGGGACAGGACAACCTCTCCTCCGACTACAGTATGTTCGGTCAATATTTCGGCTATGAGCGTTACAATGACAAGCCGTGGTACGGTGCCAGTCTGAACAACAACACCTCCCACTACGATCTCATCACGATCGGCAATGTCGATTTTGTCATTGTGTATCTCGGATACGGCTTTGAGGCTACGGACGAGACCATTGAATGGGTCAATCAGGTCCTGCAGACCTACCGTCATCGCACCGCGATCATTGCGACCCATGATTATATCAAAAACAGCTTGGCCGCCTACAACCCCACCTCCCGCGCCCAACTGATTTTTGACACGATGGTCGAGCCCAACAGCAATGTCAAAATGGTGCTGTGCGGGCATGACGACGGATCGCAGATACTGGAGAAAACCACCTCGGACGGCCGTACTGTCTATGAGATTTTGTCCGACTATCAGTTCGTCGAAGCGGAGAGCCGTGACTTCTACAACGGACTTGAGCATTACATCGGTTCCGTTCCCGGCTGCTGCGGCGACGGATATCTGCGCACAATGACCATCACAGGCGATTCCGTGGCAAATGTCACCTATTCTCCTGTCACAGGCGGCACCAATCCCTACGGCGACCGTGAGAGCTTCACGATCAATGTGGATTTCGGCACAGCCGACCGCGTATTGACCACCACCGGCTTCAGCGCCGCTGTCAAAGGAGAAGAACGGGCATCCGGCACGGGCGCGGCAGCTCTTGATACAAGCGTCGATTGCCTCGCTGCTATTACCTCCGACGGCCATGTGACCTATACCGCCGTTCAGTACACCGATATTCCCGAAGCGCCCGAAGCGGCCGAGCTTGTTCCGAACGATCTCGCCGCACTCCATGCGCTGATTGACAAGGTACAGACGATTGAACAGGGAAGCTATACAGATGACAGCTTTGCCGCTCTTCAGGAGGCTTTAACCGCGGCAAAAGCGCAGGCTTCTTCGACAGATAATGCCGCCATCGTCAAAGCGTACCGCGCGTTGGAAAACGCTCTCGGCGCGCTGAAGACGGTGCATATTGCCCTTGATCCTGCCGATTATCAGACGCTGTATACCTATGACATGACGCTTTCCAAGTGGAAAAACGAGGACACCAATTTGGCGCTGACCTCTGACAAATCGTATATTAAAGGCACGCAGACGGAAAACGGCGGCATCCATATGGAAAAATCCGAAGCCGCCAAAAACGACTGGCCGTCCGCGGTTTATACCGGCGGCACGGTGACGCTGCGTCCGAACAACGGCAAAATTTACCTCAATCTTGATGTCGTTGCCAACTCCTCGTGGTGTATTTATTTGGATGTGGAGCAGGGAAATGCCTCCACCTCGCTGCGTCTCAATCATGCAATCGAGCATTTTTATAAAACGGACGCAGACGGCTTTGCCGGTACATACCAAGAGCTTTACGATGTGACGGATGCCTTTACGGCCGCCGGCTTTGATCCGAGCGCAACGCTCACCGTCAAGGCGACGCTGCTGTATATCGTCCCCGGCGATGTGACCTACACGCATCTCGAATTTATGACGGACATTTCCGATGCACCGCTGGACACCACCGCATTGGAAGAGGCCATTGCCGCCGCAAGTGAGCTGGACGAATCCCTTTACACCGTCAGCACATATAAACGCGTAAAAACCGCCATCACCTCGGCGCAGAACGCCCTGACCGACGAAACGATGGTTCAGGCGGACATCAACCTGAAGCTGTTGCAGCTCAATCAGGCGGTCGCAAAGCTCAAGCTGCTTTCCGAAATTACGCCCGAGCCGGAAAACAGCCTCCTGCCCGCGGACGAAGGACAGTGGATTCCCAACGCAAACAATGTCATGGATATTTACCGCGATGACGACGGCTACACCGTGCTGCAGAACACCAATAACGCATGGCCGTATGCCGACTATACGCTGCCGGAAGCGCGCACGCTTACAGTCGCGGATACCCAGTTCACCATGGATATCACCGTCGGTGAAAAAACCAACATCTATATGATGATCGACGGCTCATGGGTCTCTATGTGCAAATACATCTCCGATTCCCGCACAAATGCAGACGGCGATCTGCAATCCGGCACCTATACCGTCGGCATTCCCCTCTCCTCCATTTCTGCCCTGAAGGATAAGGAAACGGTTTCTGTCCAGAAGCTGCGTGTGTATTCGGTCGGCTCGGCGAGCTCCTCCGCCGTCACCATCCGTCGTTGGACAGTAGACGACTATGAAGCGCCGCCCTATGTTGAAGAGTCGTTGGCCAATATGATGCCGCAATCGTATGAAGAGATTCAGCTGCTCGGCGGCGAAGGCTCGCACGAATTGAAAAACGGTGTTCTCACCATTCAATCGACAAGCAGCGAACAGGAATACCGCCTCAATCTCACGCCGCAGCTCTTATATAACATGACCAAGCTGAACGGCCTGCATATGGTTGTCGATTCCGAGGTGCCCTTCAAAATTGCGCTGAATGTCAAGAGCACCAATGACACCGGCAACTGGCCGACAACCTCCGACCCTTCGCTCTCGTCCATTTTCCCTGTCACCGATGACCGCGTCGCTCCCGGCTCTTATGATGCGACCTTTGACCTGGCCGGCCTTTGCTCTTCCATCACGGATAAATCTGCCGTCTATTACGCACAGGTCGTGGTGGTCACCAACGGTGTCGGCACATTCAAGCTGAAGACGCTCGAAGCGCTCAAGTTTGACGATTATCAGTGGGACGAAAGCTTGACCTACGGCGAAGCGGCCACCCCCGATCATCCGTACTATGCGCACGCCGCCAAGAAAGGACCGGAGGTTGCCGAAAAGGTCGACCTGCTGGAGGCGCTCGGCTTGACCGAGCATTGCACCATTACGCAATGGACGCCGCTCGGAAACTCCATGGGGCTGAAGATCGACTTGACCAAGACCCCCTATCTGTATATGTCCGTTGCACAGGCAGACACCTCTTCCTTTACCTTCTCCCTGTACAACGACAATACAGGCAATAAGGTTCCGTGGCTTCTGTTCCGCGATGCGGCTGCCGGCGATGCCAAAATGACATCAGGCGCCGCCAACTGGGACAAGTATCAGCAGCATGAGCAGTATGTGTCGGGAAGCGAAACGATCTGCATCGATATGCGCGAGTATCTGAACGACTCCTCCACCACGGTATGGACTGTCAACAGCGTCACTCTTTACAACTATCTCCACGAGAACGCGGTTGTCAGCTACATGTTCTTCGGCTCCGAGCCGGCTGAGCCGGAGGAGCTGCGCGGCGATATCAACCGCGACGGCATGGTCAATATGCTTGACGCACAGCTTCTCTACTATTCGACAGCCGGATTGATCACACTGACCGATGATCAAACAGCCGTCAGCGATGTCAACGGTGACGGTACGGTCAATCTCTCCGACTCGGCGCTGCTTTATCAGATCACCTCTTCTGTCACCAGCTGGAGTGCGGCGGGGCTGCCCGACAGCATCCGTCCCAAGAAGGTCACCGTGTGATCTCTGCCGTTTAAGCAACCGGTTGTAAAGCATAAAAATATATAAAAAGATCCGTTGCCTGTTTGAAAAGCAGACAGCGGATCTTTTTATGTTCCCTCATACGCAAAGCGCATACGCAAAGCGCATACGCAAAGCGCATACGCAAGCGTGGGATAAACCGTTTGAGGGATCTGACGGGCAAAAAGAATTTTATTTTTAAAAAGCGCTCCTTTCGTGACATGATTTTGAAGAAATCGGGCAAACTGTTTTTGTATATACAGTCCGAAAGAAAGGAATGATTTCATGAAAAAGAACCTCACCGCGCTGATGATCGCTCTTCTTTGCTTCTGTCTTTTCTTCAGCGGCTGCAGCAACGCCAATCCTGAGAATACAGACAAGAATACAACCGCCGTTATCGTGCGGTATCTCAATTTTAAGCCCGAAATCGCCTCCGTTTATGAAGAAATTGCCGACGCCTATCAAAAAGAGACCGGCAAGCAGGTTATCGTCGAAACCGCCGCCAACAACACCTATGAACAAACCCTGACCGCCAAAATGGCGAGCAGCAGCGCACCGACTATCTTTCAGATCAACGGGCCGCGCGGCTATGCCAATTGGAAAAAGTATTGCGCCGATATGAGCGGCACAAAGCTGTATCAGCATTTGACAGACAAATCCCTTGCTGTCACGGCGGGCGACGGCGTGTATGGTATTCCGAATGTGGTAGAGGGCTACGGTATCATCTACAACGATGCGATTATGCGGGCATATTTTGCCCTGCCTGAGCGCGCGACCTCCTATACCTCTATGGAAGACATCAACAGCTTCGAATCGCTGAAAGTGCTTGCGGAGGATCTTCAAGCGCACCGCGACGCACTCGGAATCAAAGGAGCTTTTGCCTCCACCTCTCTCAAGCCGGGCGAAGAATGGCGTTGGCACACCCATCTTGCCAATGTGGCTCTCTCCTATGAATTTGAAGGAAAAAATGCCGATTTGGCAAGCGGCGGCGCCGATACCATCGACTTCGCCTATGCGGACAATTTTAAAAACATTTTTGACCTCTATTTGAACAATTCTACCGTAGAGCCGAAAACGCTGGGTACCAAAATCGTCGATGAATCTATGGCGGAATTTGCGCTGGGACAATGTGCCATGGTGCAAAACGGAAACTGGGCCTGGAGTCAGATCAGTCAGGTCAGCGGGAACACCGTCAAAGCAGAGGATATCAAATATCTTCCGATTTATATGGGACTTGAAGGCGAAGAAAATCAGGGAATCTGCATCGGGACCGAAAATTTCCTGTGCATCAATTCAAAGGCCTCCGAAGAAGAGCAGGCGGCCGCCGACGACTTCCTCTTTTGGCTTTACTCCAGCGATACGGGTCGGGATTTTGTCACCAACCGCCTGAATTTCATTGCACCGTTTGACACCTTTGAAGAGAATGAGCGCCCGGAAGACCCGCTTGCAAAAGAAGTACTGCGCTGGATGGAAAAAGACAACATCAAAAATATCCCATGGAATTTTACCGTATTCCCCGGTCAGACCTTTAAAGAGGATTTCGGATCGGCTCTCTTGCAATATGCACAGGGCTCCAAAAGCTGGGAGGAAGTCAAAGCAACCGTTGTCAAGCGATGGAACGAGGAAAGTGCGGCGCTTTAAAACAGTATCCAAGGCACGCTTTGTCAA
>JBJEIR010000108.1:0-3148 GCA_051877215.1 Acutalibacteraceae bacterium
TCTCCTTCCGTCAAAAATCAAAGATTTTTGCCACCTCCCTCATCAGAGGGAGGCTTTGGTGTCAACCCCACTCTCCCCATTGCACAGGGGAGGCGGTGGTATGCCACAAAATCCTTTTACAGCGCGTTTTTTGACAAGCTGGAAAACCTCCGAATGCGGTGAGCATTCGGAGGTTTTCTTGGTGTTACGCACACGGCCGTTTGGGCACAGGCGGTTTTTAATTCTTCTGCTCGGTATCGCGCGGCGGAAACAGCGTGCAGATGCCGGTTTTGCGGAGATAGGCGATATACTCCTCGATGCGCTGTCGGGTGGTGTTGCAATACCACGCCAGACAGTCCATACAGAAAAACGAGGTCGCGCTCCGAGAAATCATCTTGCGAAAAATGGGAATGTCATCGCCCGAAAGCGGCTTGCCGCAGCGCTTGCAGGTTTCATAATTCGGTGCGTCGTCCATCAGAGCTTTACGAGGCTGGCGCGGAACACACGGCAGCCGCGGCCGGGGATGTTTTCGGTGTAATCCTCTGTGAAAACGCCGCAATCCTTGTGTTCCCAGCAGTCATACAGTCGGAAGCCGTAGCCCGCCGCGGTCGGAAGCCCCATATCCCAAAATTCAACGGTGCCGTTGACGACGTCGTCATGCAGGTTGAACAGCGCAATGGCATAGTCGCCGTTTTCAAGCGGCTTCCACATCCGCACCACCGTGTCGGGCTCATTCTCCCACTGACGCGCGATGTACGGTGTGCGCACCTCGACATCCTGGTTGAGGGCGATGATGTCTTTGTTGGTCAGGATTGCTTTGGTTTCCTCCGTCATGTTGCGGATGTCGCAGCCGATCATCAGCGGCGAATTCATCATCGCCCACATGGAGAAGTGCGTGCGGTAGGCGTTGTCATCGCAGCCGCCCGCCGCGATGTAGCTGTTGTGGCTCTTGCCGTACATACCGACGACCAGCATATCCATATCGTTGTGGCAGTAGGGGCCGCTGAATTTCTCTTCCGTAAACTGGGATTTGGCAATGTTTTTGATGGATTCCCAGCTGTCCACGATATCGCCGGTCGAGCGGTACATATGCGCGCCTGACGAACGAATCCATTCGGTGGTGTTGTCCGCGCCCCAGTTGCAAGCGGAGAACAGGATATCGCGTCCGCAGTTGCGCAGCGCCATCGCCATACGGCGGTACAGCGTCGGGCCGTCAATAAAGCGCGGCTTATGGCAGTAGTCGTATTTCAGAAAATCGACGCCCCATTCGGCGAAGGTCGCAGCGTCCTCAAATTCGTGCTCAAAGCTGGCGGGGAAGCCTGCGCAGGTTTGTGTGCCGACGCAGGAATACATGCCGAATTTCAAGCCCTTGGAGTGAATATAGTCCGCAAGCGCTTTCATACCGTGCGGAAATTTCTCCGGATCGGCGACCAGACGGCCGTTTTCGTCACGCTTGCGAAGGCTCCAGCAGTCGTCGATGACGATATATTCGTAACCGGCGTCCTTTAATCCCTCGCTGACCATTGCATCGGCGGCTTCCTTGATCAAATCCTCGTTGATTGCGTGGCTGAAGGTGTTCCAAGAGTTCCAGCCCATCGGCGGTACTTTCGCCATTGCCATTAAAATCCCAACCTTTCTGCGCTTTGAAAAGCGTATCGGCAAAACCGTGCGGCGTTGCCTTAAGTTTGATTATAGTGGGACGGGGCGGCGTTGTCAATCGCGATTTGACAAAAATAAACAGGAAATTTGACATTTCACGGGACGGTTGCTATACTGATTGTCGCGCTGTTTCGCCGTAAAGCGTTTGGACAGACAGCGCGGGCTTCAAAGGACATTTTCTATATTCCTTTTGGCATATCAAGGCATAAAGGCGTGTGAAAGCATGACGAAAGAAACGGGGCGGGCGCTTTTGGCGCGGGCGGCACTGCTTGCCGCCGCGCTGATTTGGGGCGGCTCCTTTGTGATTATGAAAAACTCGGTGGATGTCTTTGAACCGTTTTATCTGCTGGCATTCCGCTTTACGGCGGCGGCGGTGATTTTGGCGGCGGTGCTGTTTCCCTGTTTGAAAACAATGAAACCCGGTACGGTTTGGCGCGGCGCGGTGATCGGTGTGCTGCTGTTTGCGGCGTATGCGTTTCAGACCTTCGGGCTGACCGATACGACCCCCGGAAAAAATGCGTTTTTGACGGCGGGCTACTGCATTTTGGTGCCGTTTTTCTTTTGGGCGGTCGGCGGCGCGCGCCCGGATCGGTATAATCTGACCGCGGCGATCCTCTGCATTGCCGGCGTCGGGCTTGTCTCGCTGGACGGCGAGTGGTCCATGGGGTGGGGCGACGCCATGACGCTTGTCGGCAGCGCGTTTTACGCCGCGCACATGGTTGCGGTCGTCAAGCTCGGAAAGGACCGTGACCCGCTGCTCATCACCCTGTTCCAGTTTGTCGGAAGCGCCGTGTGCGCGTGGGTGCTCGCAGCGATGTTTGAGACCTTCCCGACGACCGGCTGGACACTCGAAAGCATCGGTGGACTGGCGTATTTGGCGGTTTTTGCCACCTGCGTGTGCCTCTCTTTCCAGATTTTCGGCCAGCAGCACACCTCTCCGTCGGCAGCGGCCATTTTGCTCTCCTTTGAATCGGTGTTCGGCGTGCTCATCTCGGTCATTGTCGGAATGGATGCGCCCACGGCACAGATGATTGCGGGCTTTGCGGTTATTTTTGCGGCGGTGATTGTCTCCGAGACCAAGCTGTCTTTTTTAAAAAAAGGGCTGCGCACAAAAAGATAAACGGCGGGATCGGGTCGAACGGCATATTCGGTATTTATATAATCGAAAAGAGTAAGGCTTCGCAGTCAAAGCGGGGCCTTGCTGTTTATATGTCTGTATATAATGGGTATATACATATACTTGTATACAATATATGTATATATAACAATAAAAAAGCAAATACTATCCTGCGCATAAACGGATTTGAAAAAGCGATTTTTCAGTTGCAAAGCTCCTCTGCAAATACCTGCCCGCAAAAACATTATAAAAATTTCAAGCAAAAAAGGGAAAAAAGGTGTTGACAAAGGGAGAGGAGATGTGGTAATATAACAAAGCTGTCCGCAAAAAGGGCGGCGCAGGTCCTTGAAAATTAAACAATGCTAAACAAAGAAACAAACCAACCCGTAAAAG
>JBJEIR010000109.1:0-3082 GCA_051877215.1 Acutalibacteraceae bacterium
GAACCCGCTTTTTTAAATTCGTTGGAAAGGATCGTATCGGTGCCGCATACGGACACGGCAAACGAAACAAGCGTCGGCGGCACATCAATTTTTTCAAAGGTGCCGCTCATCGAGTCCTTGCCGCCGATAGAGGCGATGGACAGATCCTTTTGCGCCTGCAATGCGCCGAGCAATGCGGCAAGCGGTTTTCCCCAGCGGGTGGGATCGCTGCCGAGACGCTCAAAATATTCCTGGAAGGTCAGATAGGCATTTTGCAGCCCTGTTCCGCCCGCGACCAGCTTCGAGACGGATTCCACAACGGCGAGATAAGCGCCCGTAAACGGATCCTTTTCGGTGATAAAGGGATTGTAGCCATACGCCATCGCCGAGCAGGTGGTCGTCTCTTTGCCCTCGACGGGCAGCTTGGCCGCCATCATCTGAGCGGGGGTCATTTGGTATCGGCCGCCGAACGGCATTAAGACCGTGGAGGCGCCGATGGTCGAGTCAAAGCGCTCGGACAGGCCGCGCTTGCTGCATACATTGAGGTCCTGTGCCAGTGAAGCGGCATTTTCCGCAAAACCGCCCTTGACGGTGCGTGCGGTCGGCTCGGGAGCACAGACATGTACACAGATGTGCTTTTCCGCGCCGTTGGAATTGAGAAACTCACGCGAGAGATTGACGATGTCCTTGCCGTTCCAGTTCATAATCAGCCGTTTTTCGGCGGTGACCCTTGCCACGACGGTGGCTTCGAGATTTTCGCCGTGGGCAAGCGCAATAAACGCCTCTACATCCTCGGGGGAGAGCACCACTGCCATGCGCTCCTGCGATTCGGAGATGGCAAGCTCGGTGCCGTCGAGGCCGTCGTATTTTTTCGGCACGGCGTTGAGGTCGATGACCAGGCCGTCGGCCAATTCGCCCACCGCGACCGACACGCCGCCCGCACCGAAATCGTTGCAGCGCTTAATCAGCGCTGTGGCGCGCGGGTCGCGGAACAAACGCTGCAGCTTGCGCTCCTCGGGGGCGTTTCCTTTTTGTACTTCGGCACCGCAGGCTTCGAGCGAGCCGAGCGTGTGCGACTTGGAGGAACCGGTCGCGCCGCCGCAGCCGTCGCGTCCGGTGCGTCCGCCCAGCAGCACGACGATATCGCCGTCCTCGGGAACTTCGCGGCGCACCTGTGCCTCCGGCACGGCGCCGACCACCGCGCCGATCTCCAGGCGCTTGGCAACATATCCCGGATGATAGATTTCATCGACCTGGCCGGTAGAAAGCCCGATTTGATTGCCGTAAGAGCTGTAGCCTGCGGCGGCGGTGGTGACAATGGTGCGCTGCGGCAGCTTGCCCGGCATCGTATCCGCGACGGGAAGCAGGGGATCGGCTGCGCCCGTTACGCGCATGGCCTGATAGACATAGCCGCGTCCCGAAAGCGGATCGCGGATGGCACCGCCGATGCAGGTGGCGGCGCCGCCGAAGGGCTCAATCTCGGTCGGGTGGTTGTGGGTCTCATTTTTAAAGAGGAACAGCCATTTTTCCGTCTGCCCTTCGACATCGACATCCACCTTGACGGTGCAGGCGTTGATTTCCTCGGATTCGTCGAGCTTGTCCAAGAGCCCGTTTGCCTTGAGCCAGCGTGCACCGATGGTCGCAAGATCCATCAGATTTATCGGCTTTGTACGGTGCAGTTCGTCTCTCATAGACAAATACTCGTTATAAGCGGCCGTCACATTGGGGTCGTCGGAGGTCACCTTGTCGACGGTGGTCAAAAAGGTGGTGTGGCGGCAGTGATCCGACCAATAGGTGTCGATCATGCGAATTTCCGTAATGGTCGGGTCGCGGTGCTCGCTTTGAAAATATTGCTGACAGAACAAAACATCATCCGCGTCCATCGCCAGACCGTACTGGGTGACAAAAGCGGCGAGCTGTGTTTTTGTCAGCTCAATAAACCCGTGCAGGGTGTCGACCTTGGTCGGAATATCGTATTTGACATTCAGCGTGGTCACCGGCTCAAGCGAAGCTTCACGGCTTTCTACGGGATTGATTACATGTTTTTTAATGGCGGCAAGCTCTGCTTCGGAGATGTTGCCCGACAGCACATAGACGCGGGCGGTGCGCACAAGCGGCCGGTCGCCGGTCGAGACGATCTGAATACACTGGGCGCACGAATCGGCACGCTGATCGAATTGACCGGGCAGATATTCGACCGCAAAGACGGTGCCGTCTGTCGGCGGCAGCTCGGTATAAATATCGTCGAGCTGCGGCTCGGCAAATACGGTGTTTTCGCACGCGTGTAAAAGCGCCTCGTCGATGCCCTCCACATCATAACGGTTGAACAGCCGAAGCGATGTCACCGACGAAATCAGAAGCTGGGAGCGGATAGCCTGTAAAAGCTGTCCGGCTTCCACGGCATACTGCGGCTTTTTTTCCACAAATAAACGGTAAACCGGCATGGGATGGTTCCTCCTTTTGGTGTAATGGGTCAGCGGGGCTGTGCGGCAAGCGCCCGCTTGCCGATGTCGCGGCGGTAAAAGCTGTCGGTAAACGACACGGTTTCAACAGCCGCGTATGCTTTTTCAAGAGCCGTCTGCAGATTTTCAGCGGTTGCGGTGATGCCCAGTACACGGCCGCCGTTATTGACAAGCGCGCCGTCCTTTTCGGCTGTACCCGCATGGTACACAAGCACACCGTCCTTGCCGCCCTTTTCGTCAAGCCCTTTGATGGGATAGCCTTTTTGATAGGCGGACGGATAGCCGCCGGAGGCGAGAATGACGCACGCGGCGGCGCCGTCGCGGAACACAACGGGTGTGTCCTTCAGCGTGCCGTTTACACACGCCTGCATGATGCTTAAAAGATCGCTTTCGAGCAGCGGCAGCACCACCTGCGTTTCGGGGTCGCCGAAGCGGCAGTTATATTCGATTACTTTCGGCCCGTCCGGCGTCAGCATTAAGCCGAAATACAGACAGCCTTTAAAGGGGCGGCCCTCGGCATTCATGGCCGCTATCGTAGGCAGGAAAATGGTGTCCATGCAGCGCTTTGCCATGTCAGGGGTGTAATACGGGTTGGGGGCGACGGTGCCCATGCCGCCGGTGTTTAAGCCCTTATCGCCGTC
>JBJEIR010000110.1:0-3043 GCA_051877215.1 Acutalibacteraceae bacterium
ATTCATTCAATACAAGCATTTATCAATCAACTGTCCTGCGACCCGAAATCGGAGGTTTGCGTTTTCTATCAGAATGCTTCAGTCGCGATGCGTCATGTGATACCGGACTGCGCCGACAAGTCCCGCGTCATTTTTCAGAGATGCTGCACGCAGTTCCAGCCCCTCGGCAAAAGCCGGCATAACAGAAGCACGAACCTTTTGTGCAAGCGGCCGGATCATCAGCTCCTGCTGCGCCGAAACGCCGCCGCCGATTAAGATTAACTGCGGATTGAATATATGAACGAGTCCCGCAAGTCCTTGCGCGATTTCATTCAGCCAACTATCCAACAAGTCCGGAATGCGTGGATCTCCCGCTTCCGCTGCCGCAAAAACGGCTCGTCCGTCAGTCAGGCTGCTGTCTATCATCTTTGCACGGCGAACAAGAGCCGTCGCCGAAGCGTAATGCTCCCAACAGCCGACAGCGCCGCAGGTACAGTCTTCGCCGTCAATCGCATGGGTACGGGTATGTCCCAGCTCGCCTCCCAGACCGCGAAAACCCTCCAACAGGCGGCCTCCTGTCAGAATGCCTCCGCCGACGCCGGTGCCGATCGTGACGCCGATGACATCGGTATACCCTCTTGCGCCGCCGACCCATGCTTCACCCAAGCACATACAATTCGCATCGTTGGCGACGGTCACAGGGAGATGAAAAGCCTCCTCAAGAACAGCCTTGATTGGAGTATTCACCCAACCGGGTAAATTCCCGCAGGTGCCGACGACCACGCCGCGACGGCTGTCAATCTGACCGGTCGCGGAAACGCCGATTCCCGTCAAAGCTTCGCTTTTCAGAGATTGGCTGTCTAAAAAATCGCGGATGGCAGCGATTACCGTATCGATAATAGGCGTCCGGTAATTGTCGAAACAGACGCTTTTTTCAGCTCGCGCTAAAACTACGCCGTTATCCTCTACTACCCCTAATTTGACCGCCGTTCCGCCGATATCGACGCCGAGCAAGAGTCCCGGTTTCATACGGTTTTCTCCCCGTTCTGCCTGTCGCGGATAGCCGCCGTAAAACGAGCGGTAATCTCGGCGGGTCGGGTAATGGCGCCGCCGACTACAAGCGCGAATGCGCCGCAGTCAAGCGCCTTTGCCGCCTGCTCAGGCAGATGAATATGCCCCTCCGCGATGATTTTCGCAGGGCATTCTTCTGCCAGACGGCGGATAAAATCGAAATCAATATCGTCGATTCCCTCAGTTTCAGGCGTATAACCGCGCATCGTCGTGCCGACGAAATCGGCTCCGGCCTCGGCGCACGCCATGGCTTCCTCAAGCGTCGCAATGTCCGCCATGAGAAGCTGGTCGGGATATTTTTCTTTGATCTGCCTGATGAACTGCGCCGCCGTTTTTCCGTCGGGACGCAGCGCAGAAGTCCCCTGCACCGCTATGATATCGACGCCGCACGCCACAAGAGCATCGACCTCCGCCATCGTCACGGTGATATACATCGGGCTGCCTTCGTATTCCTTTTTGATAATACCGATGATGGGCAGCTCCACAGCCTGCTTAATCTGCGTGATATCGCGCACCGTATTGGCGCGGATTCCCACAGCCCCTGACTGCGCGGCAGCCTTCGCCATCAGCGGCATCACGCCGCCTTCTTTCGTATAAAGCGGTTCATGCTCAAGCGCCTGGCAGGAAACAATCAGCCCGCCCTGAATCTGACGAAATAATTCCTGGCGTTCCATAGGAACCTCCTAAACAAATTTCGGTTAAGTCATGTCGATTTTGACGACCGCCTTGCGCACTGCGGCACAGTCCCCGCGCAGGCAGCACGGTTTATGCAGCTCTCCCGGCAGGAAAATAACAAAGCGTCCGTCGCCCAAAACGGCAGAGCCCTGCTCTTCTCCGTGGGCAAAGCCGATATCACCTGCCGCATCAAAACCATCATCCGAATCATCTAATACCGTCCAGCCGCATTCTTCGCTGCCGGACAGATCAAGCTGTAAATCAGCATAGCGACGGTGATATTCAAATTCAGCATCCCCGGCCGGACGCAATTCGGCGTCCATCACGTTGATAAACACGTTGTCTCCTGCAACTTCTGTTCTTCCGATGGGCAAAGCGGCAACATCATGGCTTTGCAGATAAGTGATCGCGATATCCAGATTGGGGTGCAGCCCCAGATAGCGGTCAAGATGCGAAAGGGTATCAATAATCACAGCGATCCTCCGTTCCAAACAGGTTCGTTACATGGCGGCCGCTTTCGCAACAGCCGCTTCCACCATTTCCTGCGCGCACTGCACGATGGGCTCGTCCTGCGGCGTCAGGTTCACAAGCGGTTCCCGCACGCCGCCGAGCTCTAAACCGTACATCCGGCGCAGAATTTCTTTCATCACGGCGTACAGATTGCCTCGCGCTTCGCACATCTTATAAATGATGCGGTCGGCGTCGTTCTGGAGTTCAAGCGCCTCCGGCATCCGGCCGGCCAATACCAGCTCACGGATTTTCAGGTACACTTCGGGCATCAGGGCATATGTGCCGCCGATACCGCCGTCCGCGCCGATTGCAAGCCCTGAAACGAGCTGCTCGTCAGGGCCGTTGAACACGGCGAAGCCGTCCTTGCCGCGAGCCGCCGTACCTGCGTCCTTGAACATCTGAATATCCTGCACGGGCATGGAGGAATTTTTCACCGCAACGACATTGGGATTTTTGAGCATTTCCCGAAGCAGAGACATCGTCAGCGACGTGCCTGCCAACTGCGGGATATTATAAATGACAAACTCCGTATCCGGCGCGGCTGCGCTGATCGCATTCCAATAAGCGGCGATGCCGTACTCCGGCAGATGAAAATAAATCGGAGGAATGGCCGCAATCGCATCAACGCCGCATTTTTCTGCATGAGCCGCCAGTTCCCTGGAATCGGCGGTATTGTTACAGGCGACATGAGCAATCACGGTGATTTCCCCTTTCGCCTCTGCCAGCACCGCTTCCAGTACGGTCTTGCGTTCTTCGACGCTGTGATAAATGCACTCTCCCGAAGAGCCGCCGACATACAGTCCATGGA
>JBJEIR010000111.1:0-3038 GCA_051877215.1 Acutalibacteraceae bacterium
CATATCTTGGTTGAAACTTCTCTTTTTATTGGTTCACATCATTTTAACACATACACGTTTTTCACAAAATATGCACAAAATTGTTTGCGTCTATGACAAGAGTATGGTATACTGGGTAGGCTGCCTATGCGTCGCCGCCGCGCCGAACAGACGGCTTATGGGGGCGATTGATGTATCGCGGTGACAATCTTTGTTTATCTTTATGACATTCCCGGCAAAGCGGGGCGGATAGGGCCTGACGATCCGAATCGTCCCTTTTCAAATTTCAAATACGGATTTAGGAGCTTATGACAGATGACATTAGCAGATGAAATCAACAAGCGCCGCACCTTTGCGATTATTTCGCATCCGGATGCGGGAAAGACCACGCTTACCGAAAAATTGCTTTTATACGGCGGCGCCATTCAAAGTGCGGGTATGGTCAAAGGCAAGCGGTCAATGAAGCACGCGGTGTCCGACTGGATGGAGATTGAAAAGCAGCGCGGTATTTCGGTCACCTCTTCGGTGCTGCAATTTGAATACGGCGGCTGCTGCATCAACATTCTCGATACGCCGGGACATGAGGACTTTTCCGAGGATACCTACCGCACGCTGATGGCGGCCGACTCGGCGGTCATGGTGATCGACGCCTCCAAGGGCGTTGAGAAGCAGACCAAAAAGCTGTTTAAAGTGTGCGTGATGCGCCATATCCCCATTTTTACCTTTATCAATAAAATGGACCGTGAGGCGCGAGACCCGTTTGACCTGCTCGAGGAGATCGAGCAGGTGCTCGGCATTCAGACCTATGCGGTCAACTGGCCGATCGGCTCCGGACGCGAGTTTCGCGGGGTGTATGACCGCCGCCGCGGGGAGATTCTTGCCTTTACATCGGACGGAAACGGCTCGCATGAGGCGACGGCCACTTCGATGAAGCCGGAGGACGCGCGGCTGGACACCATGCTGGGGCAAACGGCCGCCGCACAGCTGCGGGAGGAAATTGAGCTTCTCGACGGCGCGGGCAGCGAGCTGGTGATGGATGAAGTGCAGGGGGGCACGCTGTCTCCCGTGTTTTTCGGCTCGGCGCTGACCAATTTCGGCGTGGAACCGTTTTTGCGTGAGTTTTTGAATATGACCATGCCGCCGTTGCCGCGCATGGCGGATACGGGGAAAATCGACCCTGTGGAAACGCCGTTTTCCGCCTTTGTCTTTAAAATTCAGGCCAATATGAATAAAGCCCACCGTGACCGGATCGCCTTTATGCGCATTTGTTCGGGGCGCTTTGAAAAAGGCATGGAGGTGCTGCATGTGCAAAGCGGCAGGAAGCTGCGCTTGTCCCAGCCGCAGCAAATGATGGCACAGGACCGTGAGATCATCGATGAGGCATATGCCGGCGATATCATGGGCGTGTTTGACCCCGGCGTCTTTTCCATCGGCGACACGCTGTGTGCTCCCGGCTGCCGCTTTGTTTTTGAAGGGATTCCGACTTTTGAGCCCGAGCTTTTTCGACTGGTGCGTCAGGTGGATACCATGAAGCGCAAGCAATTTGTCAAAGGCATCACGCAGATTGCCCAGGAGGGCGCCATTCAAATCTTTCAGGAACCGGGCGGCGGTATGGAGGAAGTGATCGTGGGCGTCGTAGGGTCGCTGCAGTTTGATGTGCTGGAGCATCGGCTGAACCATGAGTACAATGTACAGGTGCGCATGGAGGGCCTGCCGTATCAATCGGTACGCTGGATCGAAAGCCCTGTTCCCGATCCCAAAGCGCTGGACCTGACCTCCGACACCAAATATGCGCAGGATCTGCGCGGCCGTCCGCTGCTGCTCTTTTCCAGTGAATGGAACATCCGTTGGGCGCAGGAGCACAACAAAGATTTGGTGCTTGTCGATTTCGGCCGCTCCTGACGAGGCTGTACATCTTCGGCAAACAAGCATGGCAAACAACAATATACAACCAAAATCGGCCATCCGTCGTGTGATTTGCGGCGGATGGCTTTGTCATAAAATAACAAAAAATATAATAAGAGTGAAACAGACACTGGGAAATATATAGAAAATCCAAAAAGCAATTTGCCTTGATTGACAGAAATTATATAAAATGATACACTTTTATATGGAAAATCACAAATAGGCTGGCTCGGTTTTGTATTCTTAGGAGGTTTTATAAAATGAAATTGTCAAAGAAGATAGGTGCGCTGATGTGCTCGCTGGCACTTCTGCTGTCGATGGTTGCGGCGTGCGGGTTGTCCGTGTCGGCGTATACCGGCGGCGGTATGACCGGTGACAGCAATGTGGCGATCTTGGGCGCGGATCTTTCTTACTGGAATGTCGGCGCAGATGATCTGAACTATTCCTATGTTGATTTTCAGAAAATGTATAATGACGGCTGTAAATTTGTCATTCTGCGCATAGGCTATGAAGCGTCTGCCACGCGCGTGGATACGCTGGACAAAGCGTTTCTGAAGTATTATGAAATGGCGCGCAAGGTGGAAGGACTCAAACTCGGCGTGTATTTCTATTCGCTGGCGTACAGCCGCGCCGCTGCCGTGCAGGATGCGCAGTGGGTCATCCAGCAGATTGAAAATAACAATATGTATTTTGAATACCCCATTTATTATGATGTGGAGGATCCGGGCAACGGCACCTCGTCGCGCCCAGGACACGACACGCTGTCAAGCAGTCAGATGACCGAGCTGTGTCTCGGCTGGGCAGAGACGATGGAAGCGGCGGGCTATTTCCCGGGCGTATACGGCGGCGTGGCGCAGACGGCGGATAAGCTGCTCACCGGCGCATATGCCGACCGCTATGATATGTGGGTTGCCAACTACGGTTCGACAGACGGCGGCTATACTTGGAATTCCCGCGATTTTCGTTCCAAAGCCGGTATGTGGCAATACTGCTCGAGAGGCCATAATTATGACGGACTGACGCTCGACTTTATGGATGCCAATGTCTCTTATAAGGATTATGCGTCGATTATTGAATCGCAGGGACTGAACAACTGTGCGTCCGGTCATACAATCACCTTCGAGTCAAACGGCGGTTCTGCGGTCGCGTCGCAG
>JBJEIR010000112.1:0-2941 GCA_051877215.1 Acutalibacteraceae bacterium
TGGTAATATGGTTTTGCCGCAGCCACTCTACTTCTTCATCTGTCAACTTATCAGGGCAATCACTTCTGATGAAACGCACATCTCCGGTCGGTAATGAGCGAGTATTTAATGTAGATCGCAATAATGAAGCCATTTTTATCCCTCCTTAAATGCTGGTTAAGTTCAGATTATCACATAACAGAATAAAATACAAGAAAAGCCACAGCTGCTTAAATGCTGTGGCTGAAACGGCCTTATAAACCCCTTTTTCTGTTAAGAAGAATGTTATTTTATGAAGCGTTAGCATTATCAACATAATCACTATATTGATGATAGGTATCTTCATTGATTTCATGATAATCGACTCTATGTTGACCATCAGCCCATTCGTCAAGATAGTCATGGCCATCATGATTAAATAGATCTCCCTTATAAAATGTACCCAATGGTACGACACCAGCTGTAAAACCGTCACCATCTCTATCTTTAATATCTGGATTTGGCTTTTTTTTAGTCGTAAAGAAATCATCTGGGTTATCTTGACAAATGACAAGCCAACAACTTGCTATATATTCATTTGCTACAAATGCTTCACTTTCCATTGTCGGTTTTGTATACTGTTTTTTCATGCTTTTCCCTCATTTCTTTCGAATACCAAACTCAACTTTCTGCCAAAGCGGCACACGGAATTGTTGATATCAATAGAACGCCACGCCGAAAGCAGCCAAAGCACGAATAAAACTCTTTTTCATTGCCGGATCCCCCTCTTTATGATTTCAAGAGGAACATCCTGCATAACTCTTTAGCTCATCTCAACGACGCCTTTACACAGTGCAAATTTTCCCATCCTCGACGGATACGACATGATCGGCTGTTTCAAGCACCGCGCGTTTATGAGAAATAAAAAGAATTGTACGATCCTGTATCGCGTGAAGATTTTCAAGCAGCTGCTTCTCTGTTTGGCTGTCAAGCGCCGAGGTACATTCGTCAAGCAGCAAAATCGGGGCATCGCTGAGCAAGGCTCTGGCGATCGCCACGCGCTGAATTTGCCCTTCTGACAACCCTATGCCGCGCTCGCCGATGACGGTATCCAAGCCGTCAGGCATCGCCTCAATCGCTTCCCACAGGCATGCCTGACGGGCGGCGCATTCGATATCCTCCCGCGGCGCATCGTCCCGAAAGAAAGCGATATTGTCGGCAATGGTGCCTGACAAAATCATATTGCCCTGCGGAACGAACGCAAACAAGCCGCGCGTAGAGGCGTCAAGCAAAATCGTATCGGAAGCGGTTTTCAGCGCAACGACTCCCTGCTCCGGCTTGGTCAGCCCCAAAAGCAGCTTGACAACCGTGCTTTTTCCGGCGCCTGATTGCCCGATCATCACCGTCATTTTTCCTTTTTCAAAGAAAGCGCTCGTATTTTGCAGTACGGTCTCTTTGGCATATCGGAAGGTCACCTGATCCAGTACAATGCCGTCTGTCTGCTCATAAATCGTGTCAAGGGGCAGCTCATGAGTCGATGTGTCTTCGTCGGGCAGCAGTGTCAGCTCCTGAAGCCGTTCAGCCGACGCCATCATGGAATAATACTGCGGCATCAAGCCGGATACATTCCGAAACGGGGAGCGGATCTGCTCAATGATCTGCAAAAAAGCCGTAAAGGTTCCGACGGACATACCGCCCCAGGCAATGCGAAGCGCTCCCCACGCCAAAGCCCCGTAATAGCCTATCGTAAAGCCGACATAAATGACGGTATTGCCGATATTGCTGAAGAAATTGCGCCGGATCTGCACCCTATAATTATCCTCTTGATAGTCATCCAGCTTTTTGCCCACTCCCCGCTCATTGACAAAGGACTTGATGACCATGAGATTTTCCACACATTCCTGTAAGTAAGCGCGGGTGCGCCCCTCTGTTTGCTGACAGTCTTTGTGCAGCTTCTTGTAAAAACGGCTGAAAAAATGAACACAGGCAGCGATCAGCATGCCGCCGACCAAAACGATTCCTGTGAAAAGAGGGTCGATGAACAGCATGACCGTCAACCCCGCGACCAGCTTTGTCCCGAGCGAAATCACCTGCGGAATCAGCGTTACCGCCCCTTCTACAACGATTTGAATATCACTGGTAAAGCGATTTAGGATTTCGCCCGAATGAACAGCCGCGACTTTTTGATAGTCCTTCGCCATCAGGTCATCAAACAGGCTTCTTCGCATTTCATTTTTCATTCGTCCGACAGCGCGCACACGGATATTGCTGTATAAAATATTGCAAACAGCGAGCAGCGCCAACAAGGCAAGAAGAATAACAAACCATCTTGTAAAGCCTCTGGGCTCGGTCAAAGCCAAGTCGATCACGCGGCTGGAGGCAACCGCCATACCCACCATGGCAAGTGCGCTGACGCAGGAAAGCACACCAAGCAGCACAATCCATTTGAGATGTTTTTTGGCATATTGCAGCACAAAACGCGCCGGTGTCAATTTCACGGTGCTCCCCCTTTTCTTAGAATTTATCGTTTATCTTCTTTGCGGCATCAGCGCCGCAAAGCGCGATGAAAAGCAGTTGCCAGCGATCGAAACGGGCGGCTGCGCAGGCGCTTTTTCCCCGACGCATACAAATACTCCGCGCCGAAGGTCTGCCCGCCATGAGTACAGCAAACGGCCTTGGCAATAACCGCCTGTCTGCCGATCCCCTTTTCAACGGCAATCTGTGCGTCGCCGCAAAAATCGACGGTAGAGCGATGTACCCGCACCGCGCGGTGCAAAACAAACTGACCTGTCGGCCTGCGATAAAGCAGAACATCTCCGCGCCGAACGGTATCGCCGACAGGCACGATTGTAACCGTATCGCCTTGGTCAAGGGTCGGGCGCATACTTCCTCCGGTAACCGGTAAGATCACCGTTTGTCCGCGGGAAAAGGCGTCTTCAATGAGCGGCAGCAGCGTTTCGAGCGCAACCGTTTTAAAAGTTTC
>JBJEIR010000113.1:0-2936 GCA_051877215.1 Acutalibacteraceae bacterium
CGAAGTGATTTCATCCATCGAAGATGGATTTATCCCGTCCGGCGGACGGATTTAACTGAAAAAAGCACGCTTTCGCGTGCTTTTTTCATGGTGCCGGTGGCCGGACTTGAACCGGCACGGTATCGCTACCAACGGATTTTGAGTCCGTCACGTCTGCCAATTCCATCACACCGGCAGGTGCGAATGTATTATACACTACATCCCGTGAAAAAGCAAGCAATCGACCGAAATTTTTCTGAAAATCTGAAAAGATATATTTTTTGTCATTCTGTCAAAAAACGGCACGGCACACACTTTTCAGCGGTTACAGCGGCAAATCCCTCTTTTTAACAACAAACGCGGGCATATCTTTCTTGATTCAAAGCAGCCGAAAAATTCCGCCGACAAAAAGGCTGAAAAAAGCCGTGTGACCCTCTCGGATCACACGGCTTTTGGAGCTACCGATCCGATTCGAACGGACGACCTGCTCATTACGAGTGAGCTGCTCTACCTGCTGAGCCACGGTAGCACACAATACGCAGCGGCAGGATTCCCTACCGCTTTCTGTATTATAGCAAAGGCGCTCTTTATCGTCAAGAGTTTTTTCGGAACTTTCCGAAAAAAGCCGCTCGCCCGTTTAAAAATGATGCTGTCCCCCGTTCGCTCACACGATCTTCTTTCTGTTTACTGCGGCGGGTGACATTTGCTGCACGGCTCATAGCCCTGCCTTTTGGCATCGGATAAATCAATGGCGTGCTTGCTTTTTTTCAAATATTGACAGCCGCCTGCATGGTATTTCGACCCCGTATCCGTAATATAAACCGTCACACTCTGCGGCTCGGCAGGCTGTGTCACGGCGGCTTGTGTCGTTTTGGCCGCCTGTGTCGCCTGCGTTTTCGCTTCTGTCGGGGGTGCGGTTTCCGTTTTGGCTGTCGTCGTCGTTTGATTGAGCGCAGTCGTCGTACGGCGCAATGCCTCGATATCGAGCGTCTTTGTCGTGACGGCACTTGCCTGTGTCGTACTGCTTTCCGTCTGCTTTAAATACGGGGCAGCACTCGGGGCACAAGCGGATAACAGGCAAAGCAGCGCCATCGCCGCCAATACGGATACCCATCGCACACATACCCTTTTCATCCTATCGTCTCCTCTATTTTCAAAATCCAATTGACACGGCATACGCCGCATCATATAATAAAGTTGACAATACTCACATTTTTAATAGGCGACGAATGGGTTTCGATTTTTTGAGCCGGCGTATGCCAAAGCAGCCGCCGACCGCTTTATTCCGCGTTTATTCGAAAATGGGATGTTCGTTCAGCTCTGTTTTGCGGCCACAAAACAGAGCTTTTCTTTTTTTCGAATCGACAAATTATGTGAATAATTATAACATTTTCAATTTGAATTGCAACTCCTTTTTAAGCGCATGACCCGACCGAAATCATGACACGGCCGTTTTGCCCGAAAAAAAGCTCCCGCTCGAATACGTCCGAGCGGGAGAAAATCGTATCATATGCGATTTTATAACGATATTGTCAGTCAATCAAAAGCGCATTTTGCAGCTTTGCCGCCATGAGCGTATTTTTCAGCAGCATAGCAATGGTCATCGGGCCGACGCCGCCGGGAACGGGTGTGATATATCCGGCGATCGGTTCAACCGCTTCATAATCGACATCGCCGCACAATTTGCCGTTTTCGTCGCGGTTCATGCCGACATCAATGACCGCCGCACCCGGCTTGACCATGTCGGCGGTGACAAATTTCGCGCGTCCGACCGCGGCGACCAAAATATCCGCTTCGCGGCAGACCGCCGCCAGATTTTCCGTACGCGAATGGCAAACGGTGACCGTCCCGTTTTCGTGAAGCAACAGCATGGCCATAGGTTTGCCGACGATGTTGCTTCGCCCGATCACAACGCAGCGCTTGCCCTGCACCGACACGCCCGCGCGATGCAGCAGCTCCATCACGCCCGCAGGCGTGCAGGGAAGAAATTGATAATCGCCGATCATGATGTGTCCGACATTTTGCGCATGGAAGGCATCGACATCCTTTTCGGGAGCGATCGCCTCGATCACCGCTTTATCCGACAAGCCGTTCGGCAAAGGCAGCTGACAGAGAATCCCGTTGATGTCGCTGCGGCCGTTGAGACTGGCGACAAGCGCCAGCAGCTCCTCCTGTGTGGTATCCGCCGGCAGCGCAAATTCCTCCGAATAAAATCCCACCTCGGCACACGCTTTTTTCTTATTGTTCACATATACGCGCGACGCCGGGTCGTCTCCTACGATGATCACCGCCAGTCCCGGCGTAATGCCGCGCGTTTTAAGTCTTGCCGTCTCTTCTGCCACCTCAGCGCGCACAGCCGCGCTGACCGCTTTTCCGTCAATCCGTATAGCCATTGTTTGCTTCCTCCTCAGGTTGTATATCCTCTGACGCCGAGTCGCTTTCTGCTCCGGCGGCGCCGTCATGGTCATCTTCTTTTTCCGACAAGCTGTCGGCGGCTTCGGCGTTTGTGTCCCCGCCGCCCAGCTCAGCTGCCAAAAGCGCTTTTTCCGCTTTGGACTTCGCATAGGAGCGGAACACGAACAGCAGTACCACACCCGCTATCACCGATAAAAGCGCCACCAACTGAGAAACGCGTATCGCACCGATATACAGGCTGTCGGAGCGGAAGCCCTCGATCACCGCGCGACCCGCTCCGTACCAAATCATGTATCCCGCAAAAATTTCTCCGTTAAACTTATAGAGCCTCTTCGACAAAATATGTAGCACCAAAAAGCCCAGTGCACACCACAGCGACTCATACAAAAAGGTCGGATGCACCGCAAGCGACTGGTTTTCCACCACGCCGTGAAATCCGGTTTGGATGATGTCGCCCGTCATGCCCCACGGCAGATCGGTATTGCTTCCGTAGGCTTCCTGGTTAAAGAAATTTCCCCAGCGTCCGATGGCCTGTCCGATCA
>JBJEIR010000114.1:0-2878 GCA_051877215.1 Acutalibacteraceae bacterium
GCCGACAATACTTGGCCGGAAGCGGCCCGGGAAGATAGGAAGCCGCCAACACACACAAAGCAGCGATTGCAGCATTTGCATTCGCTGCTTTTTCTTTTTTCGCTTTTTCTTTCCTGCTCCTTGCTGTCTTTGATTCTGCGCCCTCTCTCTCTTTTTGGCCGTGCCGCTGTACGGCGGCACACTTCTGTTTGCGTGTTGTTCGGTCGCTTTCATATTTGCTTTTTTGCAAAGATTTTCTTTGCGGCGTCTTTTTCTTTGGTTTCCGTTTTATACATCAAAGTGGCGGCAGAGCATCGCGCTCTGCCGCCGCTTTCATAGTATATGTAAAACGATAGTTTCTTCACGGGCAATAACAGCTTCCCTCTTATCCGAGCTGAATCATGCGGTCGATACAGATACGAGCCTTTTGCATTGTCTCCTTCGGCAGCGTGATTTCCTCACCGCCGCATCCTTTGACCGCCATCAACACCTCCGGCAGGGTGGTTAGCTTCATGTTGGGACAGATGAGATGCTTTGAAAGAGGATAAAACTGTTTATCCGGACATTCGTATTGCAGGTGCTGGGTAATGCTATTTTCGGTACCGATGATAAATTCCCGGTTTTTTGACTGCTTGGCATATTGCATGATGGCCGATGTGGAGCCGATGAAATCGGCCTGAGCCGTGACGGCCGGTACACATTCGGGGTGGCAGAGCAGCTCGGCATTCGGGTGGAGTCGCTTTGCCTCTTGCGCCTGTTTGGCTGTGACGGCGGCGTGTACGGGGCAGCCGCCTTGCAGCAGCTTGATATTTTTGTCGGGAACCTGCTCCTTGACAAATTGTCCGAGGTTGCAGTCGGGAATAAAAAGAATATCTTTTTCCGGGAGCTGTCTGACGATTTTGACCGCTGACGAGGATGTCACACACACATCGCACACCGTTTTGAGATCGGTGGTTGTGTTGATGTAAGCGACAACGGTATAAGAGGGATTTTGCTCGCGGAATGCGCTGATCATCTCTTTATCCATTTGCTCTGCCATCGGGCAGCCCGCGTCAGGGCTGACCAAAATGACGGTCTTGTCGGGGGACAGCAGCTTGACCGTCTCCGCCATAAAGCGCACGCCGCACATAACGACCGTTTTTTGCGGCACTTTTGCGGCGGCTGTGCTGAGCATAAAGGAGTCGCCCGTAATATCCGCGACCTCTAAAATGTCATGGCTCTGATAACTGTGCGCAAGGATGCAGACATCCCGTTCGGCCTTGAGCCTTTGAATGTCTTCCTGAACAGATCGGACCGTTTGCATAAAAATTCCTCTTTTCGTAAGTAAACATTTTTACTCGGCAGCGAGAATGGTTCCGCCGCCGACGACAGTGTCCCCGTCGTAAAAAACAACCGCCTGCCCTGCTGTCAGTGCCCGCTGCGGCGTGTCAAATGCCACCTTGACCGAACCGTCCTCACACGGCGACACAACAGCCGGCGCCTCGGGCTGTCTGTAGCGCGCTTTTGCGGTGACGCGAATGGGCGCTGTCAGCTTTTCAAAAGCAATCCAGTTGCAATCTGCGGCTAAAAGAGTGCGTGCAAAAAGGCGGTCGTTGTCTCCCAAAACAACACGATTTTGCTGTATGTCCTTTTTAAGGACATACAGCGGCTTTTCTGCGGCAATGCCGAGCCCCTTGCGCTGACCGATGGTATACCGATGAATGCCTTTATGTGTACCGAGCACCTGTCCGTCCTCCGACACAAAGGGACCCGCGGGACAGCAAACGCCCATTTCCTGTTCCAAAAAGGCGGCATAGTCCCCGTTTGGGACAAAGCAGATATCCTGACTGTCGGGTTTATGCGCATTAAAAAAGCCGTGCTGCTGCGCCATGTCCCGGATATCGCTTTTGCGAAGTCCTCCCAGCGGAAGCAGGGTGGAGGACAACTCGTCCTGCGTCATGGAATATAGTACATAGGTTTGATCCTTGGTGGTATCAAGCGCTTTTTTCAGCAGCCAGCGCTCGCTGCCGCTGTCATATTCTATGCGGGCATAATGCCCGGTTGCCATTTTGTCGTGCTCCAAAAGACGCGCGCGCTCAAGAAAACAGCGAAATTTGAGATAGCGGTTACAGTCGATACACGGATTGGGGGTCTCGCCGCGCAGATAGCTGTCTGCAAAACGGCGGATGACCTGCTTTCGGAACGCATCGCTGAAATTGAATACATAGTGCCGGATATGCAGACGGTCACAAACCTGACGCGCGTCCTCGACATCGTCGAGGGAACAGCAGGTGCGGGAGGCGGTCAGACCGATGTCTTCATTTGAGAACAGGCGCATCGTTGCGCCGCTGACTTCAAAGCCCTGTTCCTTGAGCAGCAGGGCCGTTACCGAGCTGTCTACGCCGCCGCTCATGGCAACCATTACCTTGCAGGGCATTCGGCGCTCCTCCTTTTTAGGTAAATACGGTTCAAAGTGTATCCTCTTTTTCGACAGTTGTCAAGGGGCTGAGCATGAGAGGCTTACTCTTCAAAATCCGAGGCATAGCGCTTCTCAAGCTGTAAAAGCGCTTGTTTGACAGATATCCCGCCCGAAAAGCCGCCGATCCCCTTTGCCGCCAACACGCGATGGCAGGGGATAAAAAGCAGCAAGGGATTTTGGGCGCAGGCGTTGCCGACGGCGCGGCAGGAAGCGGGTCTGCCGATTTGCGCGGCAATTTCCGAATATGTGCGCGTTTGCCCATAGGGAATGGTGCGCAGCGCCTCCCACACCGCTTGTTGAAACGGCGTACCTTCGATATGGAGCGGAACAAAAAAGTGATTTTGACGCCCGTTGAAATAGGCTTCGATTTGTGCGGCGGCTTTTGAAAGGAGGGGATCTTCCCGCACGAGACAAACACCGGGCGGCAGCGAGGAGGACAGA
>JBJEIR010000115.1:0-2861 GCA_051877215.1 Acutalibacteraceae bacterium
TGACCTTGACCGCGCCTACAGTGCTTCGCATATAAAAACCTCTGACGGCAAGGAGCTTGTGCTTTACAATGTTCATCTGTCTGCTTACACCTCAGACGGTACGATTGCCGAAGACCAACTGAAAATGTTAAGTGCTGATATGCAGGAACAGTATAATAAAGGCCGTTATATCATCGCCGCAGGGGATTTTAATAAGGATATGCTGGGGGATTCTTCAAACTATTTTAAGCGCCCTGAGGGGGAGTATAACTGGGCGGTACCTTTTAATGACAGCTTATTGCCGCAAGGAATCACAAGTCACAGCGGCTCCAATTCACCCACCTGCCGCAATGCCGACTCTGCTTTTAAGGGCGATGGCACCGACTTTGTCCTTTCGGTTGACGGTATGCTTGTAAGTGATAATGTTGAAGTTGTATGTTGTGAGACGGTTGATACATCCTTTGCGTACAGCGACCACAATCCCGTGTATCTCAAATTTATTTTAAAATCGGAAAAATAAGATTTACGGCAATCGTTATACGCATACCTCAACGCTTCTATGCGTTTGGTATATCCGTCGATTCCATGCTTCCCTCGGTATGGTGAATACGAAAAACGGCAGACACATGATGATTTTCCATGTGTCTGCCGTTTTCTTACAGCTTTACAAACGCGCACCCGTTGCGGCTTTCTTTTAAAAAAAGCGCTTTTTATTATGCCGAATGAATATCTGTATTGAGCCCCAACGGTATGGTGATTTTCTGTTTGCGGCTCCATCGCAAACGGCATCTTTTTTGCTTCTTGAAACTTGTCAAGAATTTCGGACAGATAAAAGCGTGAAAAAATTGATTTATTACCGGGTTTCTGTTATAGTATTCACAAAGAAGAAAAAACGCCGTTCAGGCAAAGGAGATAGCCTTATGTCACAGGTCAGAGAATTTATATCAAAACATTTTTCCGAGACGATACACTATCATCCTGCGGATGACGGGACATTAATCGGTCTTCCCTACCCGTATACCGTTCCGTGTGCAAGCGAGATGTTTGTGGAAATGTACTACTGGGATACCTATTTTACCAATGTGGGTCTTATCGCTTCGGGCAATGTTGAGCAGGCCAAAAACAACGCCGACAATATGCGGTTTTTAATCAACAAATACGGGTTTATGCCCAACGGGAACAGAACCTATTATTTGAGCAGGTCACAGCCTCCGTTTTACTTCAAAACGGTCGAAGAGATTTTCAAGGTCACAGGTGATAAAGACTGGCTCAGAGAAAGCTATGAAGCCCTCGTCAAAGAATATACCTTCTGGCAGATCAAACGAACGGCGCCGAACGGGCTCAATATTTACAGCCCCGACATCGACGAAAGCGAAGAAACGGTGAATGAGCTGTATCCCTATTTTCAAAGCCGCTATAAAGGCTTTGAAGCGGCAAGCGAGGAGGAAAAAATCGCCTGCGTCCACACAATTATGACCATGTGTGAAAGCGGCTGGGATTGCACTTCGCGTTTTGAAAACGCCGGAAAATCGTATAATCCCGTCGACCTGAATTCACTGCTTTACGGGTTGGAAAAAGCCATGGCGAAATTTGCGGGTATACTGGAAAACGGTGAAACCGATATTTGGGCTGCTCGCGCGGCACAGCGCAAGGAAAACATGCTGAAATACATGTTCGACAAGGAACGCGGCATTTTTCTCGATTATAACTATACAGAGAAAACATTCAGTCCGGTGGAGTCTGCCGCTTCTCTGTATCCGCTGTTTGTCGGCTTATGCGATTCTCCCGAAAAGACGATAGCGCTTCTAAAGGATAAACTGCTGTTGAAATACGGCGTCAGCGCCTGTGTTCCCGGTGAATATAAGTATGCGCTTCAATGGGATTATCCCAATATTTGGGCGCCCATCCAGTATATTGCGTATATGGCCTGCAAAAATTACGGCTATGATGCTTTGGCTGACAAAATCGCCGAAACCTATTTAAAGCTCCTGGATGACAGCTTTGCCGAAACCGGCAATCTTTGGGAAAAATACAACGGACTTGACGGCAAGGTTGCAAACGCAGACTATAACGCTCCGAAAATGATGGGCTGGACCGCCGGCATATATCTTTCTTTTGATTGCGCAAAAGAAAACCGATAAAGGCTTAACAACCCTGCTCTTGACAAAAATAACGCTGAACCCGATTTTTCTCGGGCTCAGCGTTATTTTTATTTGTGCATATCGGTATGTCAGTGGGCGAGACTGTCTATCCATTCCGCAACCTCTGTTTGTGATACCCCTGAAGAAAATCTCTTGCCTTCAAGCCAATTGCCGGTTTCGGCGGCTTCTTTGAGCAGCTTTCCGCTATCGCCCAAATCAGAGCTTGCCGATGTACAGAAGGGAATCACCGTTTTGCCCGAAAAATCATTTGCTTCAACAAAGCCGTCAACCGGCCATGCAGCGATCCCCCACCAAATGGGGTATCCGATAAACACGGTGTCGTATTCATCGAAGTTGTCAACCGTCGAATTTACAAGGGCAACCGCTCTTTCGTCGGGATGGTCGTGTTCGTAAACAACGCGGCTGTTTTCGTCATTCCAATTCAAGTCCTCACTGCTGTAAGGGTTGACAGGCACCAATTCAAACATATCGCCGCCTGTCGCAAGGGCGATATATTCGGCGGCTTCTTTTGTATTTCCTGTTGCAGAATAATAGACAATCAATGTTTTTCCGCCCGATAGTTCGTCGGAAGGGGCAGATGAAGCATCGGATAAAGACGCAGATGTCGATTGCTCGGTATGCGCGCTGTCGGTTTGCAGGGTATTCGAAGCATCGGTATTGCTGTCAGAATGGTTTGCGTTTTGGTCGCCGCACGCAGTAAAAGCGAATACAAGAAAAAGG
>JBJEIR010000116.1:0-12083 GCA_051877215.1 Acutalibacteraceae bacterium
GCGGTCTCCAAAACCGCGTGCCGAGGGTTCAAGTCCTTCTGCCCCTGCCAAAAAGCAAGGCATCGCTTTTGCGATGCCTTGCTTTTTTGATATGTACAAAAGAACCCGAGGGACGCGGAGCGTGCCGGGCAACGCTTGCGACCGCCGCCGGTGGCGGATAAAGGGAGCAAGCGTTGGCGCAGCGGTCAAAATTGGCAGCGCCGACCGGCGCGCCCGCCGATTTTGGGTACCGCAAGAGGGGTTGCAACGCAACTTCAAGTCCTTCTGCCCCTGCCAAAACGAAATCCACCCTTCGGGTGGGTGAAATACTGCTTCGCAGTGTGAAATACGCTTGCAGCGGTGGGTGGATTTCATTTCACTTTCTGCGTAAGCAGAAAATATCACAATGCTTGCCAAAGCATTATTTCACATTTTGCGTCAGCAAAATATTTCACTAAAACTGTTTTCGAGCATACGAATCTATCCGGAAATGACAGAAATCCATCTTTTTCTGGCGGAGTGTGCCTGTCGGCACGAGAAGTGATGCTTCGCATCGTGAAGTTGCCGTGCAGTGAAGTTTCTGCTTAAAGTGGGTGGCACACTTCCCTTCACATTGTGCTAAGCACAATGCTTCACGGCGGCAATGCCGCTGCTTCACTTGCCGCCGTGCGGCTCTTTTCCTTTTTTTCGTTTGTGTAAAACGATTTCAGCCCACGGCACGCGCGTGTACAAGGCTTGATTTGCATATCAATTTTTACGGAGCTTATCAAAAAGTGTTTTTATATCCGCCGCGGAGAATATACCGCAGACAATAACGATACTTGCACACAAAAGTGTTTGGAAATTTAACACATCGGTATCACCAAGCAGAATAACCGTAAACACGATAGCCCAAGCGGTATATGTGATATTCAACGCCATTGCTTTGGCGGCACCGATTTTAGCAATTGCTTTATAATAAAAGAGGTAGGAAACCGTTGCGCAAAGTGCCGCGGCGGCAATTGTCGGCACAAGCGGTTCAGTATTGTTCGTCAGAAGGCGTAAGGTAAACGGAATGCCGTCCAAAAGCGGCAGGATAATCAGGCCGTATATCAAAGCGGAAACCGTTTGCCGTGTGTTTAAGGCAACTTCTCTTTTTATGGTTGAATTTTTGAAGCATTTTGCCACAATCACGGCTTCAATGCCCCAACCAAAGGCGCACATACAGACACCGAGCAAGCCGAGCCAAACATTTTCAAGACAAAGGTTCGGCGAGTAGCTCAGTCCGTAAACGCCAAATAAGGTAAGAATCAAAAAAATCCATTGATACCATTTGACCTTTTCTTTGAGAAATATACAAGATAGCAATGTTCCGATCGCCGGGTAAACCGCACTGGCAACAGCGCCCACAGATGCGCCCATATAATTCACCGCCATCACATAGCCCGTCATACCGACCGGTCCGCCGATCGCCGAAGCCACAACCAACCATTTGAAACTTGCGGTTTTAAAAGCGCCGAATAGATCTTTCAGATTTCCTTTGATCGCATTGTACAGCAACAGAAAAAGTGCGGACAATATGTCATGTAGAAAGGTTCCGACAAAGGGTGCCAGAAATGCCGCTTGCTGTGTTGAAACAAAGGGTGACATATTCAGGGCGATCCCCAAAATCACTGTTTCAAGAGCCCACATGATACCTGCCGAAATTCCCGTAAGCATATATGACTCCTTATTCCAGCAGATCCAAAAGGTCAGATAGCGTTGAGATGACGGCGCAGGCATGCGATTCGAGAGCATGCCTGTTCTGCTCGTTTTTCGCTATTCCGATCATGGCGATCTCGGCATTTTTTGCAAAAGCGGCATCGGTCATTGTATCGCCGACCATTACTACATGTTCTCGGTCTACGCCGAAGGTTTTACAAAAGTCAAGCGCACAGGCGGGATCGGGTTTTGTCGGTAGCGTTCCGTCGGCGGTATACAGTACATCGAACAGTTCCTCGACTCCAAGGGCTTTTAGACATTTTCGGGTAATAAAGGCATTGTCAGTCGTTATGACAGCGAGCTTTTTATGTCGCTTTTTCAGTTCGGTCAAGACAAGCACCAGATCGGGAGATATCGGCTTTATGTTGCCGGCGTTTGAATTGGTATTGTACGCATTTTCTGTAAGCATGATGATGTCATAGCAAGGTACATCACATCCGTGCTTTTGCAGGATATCATACACGATTTTACCCATTTGCGCATAGGTGCCTTTACACAAAACGCCGTTGATATCGGCAATTCCGTTATGCACACCGAAGGCAGTGAGAAATTCCTCGACGGGAATATCTTCCCTATGAAGGTGCTTTAACACATCTTTTATCGCCTTCATTGAAACCGGCACCCAAAACGCATCAAAATCAATCAGCGTACCGTCTTTGTCAAACATGATCGCATCCGCTTTCACCGCGTTATCACACCTCCGCCCTATTGAGAACACAGCTCAGTTCAATGGCGTTATACACATATCTTGTGTTGCGCTCATTATATCACGATTACCAGATGTTTTCAACATTTCTCCGTACAGGCAGCTTGCATGGTTGACATCCGTAAAATATCGTCTTATAATTTGGCTGTAAGTATATGTTGCTTTCTTTTGACAAAGGGGTCCGATCAACATGAGGAAATGTCGTCGGTTTTTATGGATTATTTGTTGTTGCTTACTGCTTGGTATGACCGCTTGCGGCACGCCGCCCGATGAAAACAGCCCTGCTCAGAAAGAGTCTGTCGAAAAGGAGGAGAGCACCTTGTCCAAGAGTGGTCCGCATATGGAGATGACTGTCACGAAATTCGAATTGACCGATACGATCACGGTGTCGTTTCAGGATACGGACAGTAAGGACTGGATCGGCATATACCAAAGCGGCGTTACCCCCGGCACAACAAGTGCCCTCGTCTGGAAATATGCCGAAGGAAGCGACACGTTGCTGTTTCATGTTGATGCCCTTCAAGGTGCAGGTGACTACACCGTTTATTTGTGCGACAACGATGGCTATGCGGTTCTCGACAGTATCAACATCACGGTGTTAGATTCGGATACGACTGATTACGGTGCCAAGGATGCCGCTGTGAATGCAGCGGTAATAAGCGGAAAGAGTGAGATCACCGTCACTGTTACGCCGTCATCAGCCCAAGCGCTGACCTATACGGTATACTGGAGTCGGCAAAATGACCGTCTTGGCGGATATTTGCCGCTTTCAACGGTTGAGCACACAGGAGAGACTCCTTTTGAGATCAAACTGAATGATTGCCTTTTTATGCCCGATGATGCGGACGGTATTGAGATATGTGTCAAGAAAGGGCGCTCCACTCCCCTTTATGTCCCGATGACAGAGGAGCTCAAGCTTCCCGCCTCGAAAAAGCTGTACGAATTTCAAGTGATCTCCGATCTGCATATCAACGGAGAAAAGCCACAGCATACGGCACATCTAACCGCCGCGCTTGAAGAAATCGCAGCAGTATCCCCCGCCAGTAAAGCCATCTTCTGTGTGGGAGATAACACCGACAGAGGCGTGCAGGAGAATTATGACCTGCTCGCGCAGACAATCAGCTCGGTGAATGGCACATTGCCGCCGATCTATTACGCGATCGGCAATCACGATATGATTTACGGCACGAATTATGACAAACAGGTAGCGCTGTTTACCGACAATCTCGGGATGCCGTCGGTATATTATGCGGGCGATATCGGTGATACGCGGTATATTGTGCTTGGTTCGGATAGCATAGTCGGCGAAGGAACGATCGGCGAAAAGCAGCTGGCGTTCTTGAAAAAGGAGCTTGCAAAGGTTGAGCGGGACAAGCCTGTTTTCATATTCCTTCACCAGCCTCTTATTGACACGGTTTCGGGATCGTTGTATTCTCGTGACCCGGACATTCAGTATTGGTACGGCATTATTCCGACGGGTGATCAAGTGCGTGCCGTTTTGAAAAATTATCCGAATGCAATTCTGTTTACCGGGCATACGCATTGGTCTTTTGAGATGTATCAGCCGTTGTTGTTCGGTGAAGGGGTGGATGCCACTTTTGCCAATACCGCTTCGGTCGGTTATCTTTGGTCGGATGAGGATAAAGCCATCAGCGGTTCGGAAGGCTATTATGTCGAAGTATATGAAGATTATGTATTGCTCAAAGGGCGCGAATATACAGAAGGCAATTGGTGCGCCGCAGCACAGTTCAAAATCCCCCTGTCTCATTGATATCAACAACCATCCGCCCTGTCACATGGCGCATCCGCGCTGTGAGACAGGGCGGATGGCATTGTCTGACACACAAGCAAAAGCATCCTAAAGGCAGCGACCGTGGGTGGATTCCCTTTCGCTTTCCGCGCAAGCGGAAAATTTCGCAATGACCGAAGGATCGTATTTTCCATTTGCCGCAAGGCAAATATTTCACAGACTATTTCGAGAGTTCAAATCATCTGTTATACTCGCAAATTTCTCCTTTTTTGTATCAGGGTTGAAGAACTTGAAAGCCCTTAGGCCCTAAGACTGTGCAAACTGCCGCCTTTACATGTACTGATAAACGAGGTAGCAACTGCCCGCTCGTGCCGAACACTTCTGCCCTGCCAAGCAAAAATGCGCGAAAGCATGTCTTTTCTTTTTTATTTCACATCGAACGAAGAGAGAAATTTTGTCGCATCGGCGATAGTTTATTTACAAGATATTCTTGCAGATGTATCTGTATATTAAATTTTCTGATAGCATTTTTAATATCCTCAAAAATACACGGTCATCCCCGGCATCCATAAAACACCATAAAATAAACGAAAAAGAGCTGCCTTTTTGCAAAGACAGCTCTTTTTGCATTCTTAACCGTTCCTTACTCAGCAGCAGGAGCCGACACGGGGCAGACATCCGCACACGCGCCGCAATCAATGCACTCATCAGGATTGATCTCATACTTGCCGTCTCCCTCCGAAATCGCGGAAACGGGGCAACCGTCAGCACAAGCGCCGCAAGCAATGCACTCATCCGAAATTTTATATGCCATAGGTACGCACCTCCTTAGCCTAGATTATCTTTATCATATCACATCCTGTCAAAAAAGCAAGTCATTTTCACAGGAAATATTTTTTGGTTAAAGGGAAATCGGGTTCAAGCTCGATCGAGCAAGCTCCGAGTTGACAAATGATGGACAGCCGTGTAAAATCGGTTTATAGAATTCTGTTAAATTTGTTTTTTAAATTTAAATTTCATTTGACGGTTTTTCTTCAACACATGATATAGGAAAGGCTGTTTGCACAGCACAAAAGATAACAACGCACATAAAAACGGGAGGCCGTTTAAAAAGCATTGCCGAACAGAAGGAGAGCGCCTGTATGAAAAAAGCCGTTTTGATATCTGTTTGCTCCGCTTTGCTCATTGTCGTATTGTCCGTCTCGGTTTTGGCGGTCGGTTATTTTCAAAAATGGGATTTTTTGCCGTTCTTCAGCGAAATGAAGGCCGCCCAAAATGACAAAACCGTCGCCGCAACGGTCAACGGCGAGGAGATATACGAATCTCAAATCGACATACAGTTGGCGTTTTCGGAATTGTCCTATTCCTTAGCCGCCGAGCAAGTCGAAAATATGGGTGTTTCCGAAGAGGAAAAACAACGGCTGCTCGAGCAGCAAAAAAATTCGCAGAAAACACGGGACGAAATGTTAGAAGAGCTTGTAAAACAAACTGTCATTCTACAGGAGGCAGCGCGTCGGGGCATCACCGTTTCGGATGAAGAAGCAGCGGCGTATGCTTCAGAGCAATATGCCCTTTTCAAGGAAGCGGCATCCGAAAACGAACAGAATGCCGCAAATGATGAATTTTTACAGATGTATATACAGGAAAACGGCTGGACGGAAGAGGACTATCTCAAGCAGGTAACCAACGTGTACAAAAAGCTGCTGATCCAAAATGCATTTTATAAAGTCCTTTCCGAAGAAGAAAAAATCGACAATGTTGACGACTATGTCAATCAGCTTGTAGCACAAGCAACCGTCCTTTATGGAAAATGATCTGAATGAAACCGCCATTTTAATATGTATCGCAAAAAGCGCATCGCGGAAGTCCCTCCGCGATGCGCTTTTTATCTGTCTTTTGTTGAACCCAAAAGCCGATTTGTACAATCTCTCCTTCTTGGCACTGCCGTGCAATCAGCGTCAGCCCTCCAGTCCCGACAGGCTTTCCTCCTCTTGCTTTTCCACCTTTACGCGGCCGTCGCGAATCACCTTGACATCCTCCCGGCTCATGGACACGGGCGGAGAATCGGGTGCCTTATCCAGCTTCACCTTGAGCATGCCGGTCAGCAAATTGACCTCCTGCACAACGCCGCGGCCGTCGCGGGTATTCACGATGGCCCCCTGCTTCGGGGTGGTCTTGAGCAAGTGCTCATACGCATCCTGTTCGTATTTGAGGCAGCACATCAGACGCCCGCAGGAGCCGGATATTTTTGTCGGATTGAGCGACAAGCCCTGCTCCTTTGCCATCTTGATGGACACCGGCTGAAAATCGCCGAGGAACTGCGAGCAGCAAAACGGTCTGCCGCAAATGCCCAGTCCTCCGAGCATTTTCGCTTCATCGCGCACGCCGATCTGGCGCAGCTCGATACGGGTGCGAAATACCGACGCGAGGTCCTTCACCAGCTCGCGAAAATCCACGCGCCCGTCTGCCGTAAAATAGAACAGGATTTTAGAATTGTCGAACGCAAATTCGACATCCACCAGCTTCATATCCAACTTGTGCGCATCAATGCGCTGCTGACAGGTATTCATCGTCTGGCGCTTTTTGGCCTGATTTTCCTCCGCGCGGCGCACATCCTCCTCGCTTGCCTTGCGAAGCACGGGGCGAAGCGGCTTATTCACCGCGTCATCCTGTATGTCGCGGTTGGCAATGACGACCTCTCCGCATTCCATCCCCCGCGCGGTATCAACCACCGCGTAGTCTCCCTTTTCAAGCCGTATATCGGCCGGATCAAAATAATAGATTTTGCCGGCGCTTTTGAATCGTATTCCGACAATCTGTGCCATCCTATCACTCTCCTATTTCGGTTTTATCGTCCCACTGCTTGGCGCAGCCGCGCGCACAAAACAGTCAAAAGCAAGGTCTGATTCATATTGCGGCGACGGGCCTGCTGCAAGCCCTCGATCACCTCTATGCAGCTGTAAAGCTGTTTTTTTGTAAGCGAAGAAGCGAGCTGCTGTGCGGTTTTTGGGGACACACTCACCGTTTGTTCCCCTCCCGCGGCGAGCACCAACGCATCCCTGAGCACCAGCCGCACGCCGCTGAGCACCGCATCGGTCAGCGGCTTGTCCCGCTCCAGCGGGGCGCAGGCGGTCAAAAGCGCCATCTCCTGCGGCGAAATAATCGCAGCGGCCACCGCGGGAACAAGCGACACTGTGCGGGCAAACACCTCGTCCTCCATGCCGGAAAGCACCGCACCGATGCAGCCGGAAAAGAGCCGTATACGGGTGAGCAGTTCCTCCTCATCCGCCTGCGGCAGCTTTTCCCGCAGGCAGGCAAGCGCCTCCTGTTCCTCCACCCCGAGCAGACTGACGCACATACAGCGCGACTGCACCGTGGGCAAAAGCTGTGCGCGGTTTTCCACCGTCAGCACAAACAGCATAAACGACGGCGGCTCCTCCAAAATTTTCAGCAGGGCATTTTGCGCCTGCGGGTTCATACACCCCGCATCGGCAATAATCGCCACCTTATAGGCGGCCTCATTGGGCAATATCGCCGCCTGCTCGCGCAAGGCGCGAATCGTCGCCACACTGAGCGATTTCGCCGAACCGTCCCCCTGCAAAACGGTGATATCGGGATGTCCCGTCTCTGCCTTGCGGCAGGCGGCACACACCCCGCAGGGGCGTTCTCCCTCGGCGGTACATACGGCGGCCTTGGCAAACAGATGCGCCAGCAAGCGTTTTCCGCTGCCGCGCGGCCCTTCAACAATCAGCGCATGCGGCAAACGACCGCTGTCAACAGCGGCCGAAAGCAGCGCCTTTGCCTGCCCGTTTCCCGCAAATCCGTCAAACCGCATACCGACCGCTCACCCCCGACAGCTTTTCACTCATGCCGACAATTTACAGACGCTCAAAGCGCTCCACATCGGTCACAAAGACCGTTGCGCCGCCGACCGATACCTCAACAGGCGCCGACACCGCCATCGGGTCGTCCATAAACGCCCCCGTCATCGGCACGACCTTTTGTGTGCGCTTTTGGCTGTACTGCGCGATAATTCCGATGGCGGCATCCACCTTTTCGTCCTCCGTGCCGATCAGAAAGGTGACATTGCCCATCTGTAAAAAGCCGCCGGTCGTGGCGAGCTTGGTGACATAAAATCCGTTTTCCGTCAAGCCTTTCGAGACCAAATGACTGTCCTCTTTGTTGACAATCGCCGTAATCAGCTTCATTTGTCAGCCCTCCCGCAATGGTATTGTGGTATATGCCTTATACGCCGCTTTTGTTTGCATTATATCGGCTGTCGATCTCATCGACAACCTCCTGCGCCCAGTACGAACCGATCCCCACCGAAGGCATCATCTGCTCCTCGTCGATGCAGTCGGTGAGATAGGCGCTCACCGTCAGCCCGTCCGAATTCGGCAGCTGCGCCAGCGAGAGGTAATGGGCAACAATATCCTGCGACAAGCCGTAAAATTCCAAATGAATGGTCATCACATACTGTGTCCCGTCATATACAACCTCACAGGTTACCGGAAGGCCGCTTAAATACCCCTCCGTCGTATAAGAAGCGGTTTGTCCGCTGTCCTTTGCGGCGATGAATGCCATCAGTTCGCGGTTATTATGCAGTCTCATTTGCCCGCTGAGCGCGGCCGTCAGACAAAAATTGAGCGCCTCGCTGTCCCACGGATGCACCACGGCCGTCAGCGTATTTTTCGACTCTGTCGCCTGCTCCTGCTGCACGGTCTCGGTTTCCGGCGGCACATCCGCGTTGCCCTGTGCCGTCTGAGAACAGCCCGCACAACACACGGCGATCGCCGCAGCCGCCAACACCGTCATCCATTTTTGTATCATGTGTGATTCATCCTTTCGCCTGTCGCTTCTATTCCTATTCTGCAACCGCCGTCAGCCGCGTAATGCCGGCGGCGAGCAGCTTGTTTGCCATATCCTGTGTAATGATCTCCCCGCTTGCGACCGCCGCTACACCCGGCGGACAAGGGCAAACACTCTGTGCCGCCACACGCCCGGCCGCCTCTTTCGTATCAATCTCCTCAAAGGGCCTAAGCAGCGCCTCGCGCAGACTCATCGCCGCCTTTGGCAGTCGGTCGGGCATTCCCGCAGAAAAAGGCGAGACCTTTGCCGGCGGAAGCGGCTCTTGCGCAAGCGAAGTAATCGCGCTCGAAAGCGCGTCAAGCTGCGTCTGCGCGTGAAAGGGAGACAGCAGTAAAACCACATACCGGCTGTCCGCATATTCCGGCTCACACCCCCATGCACGCAAACGCTCCGCCGCCGCAAGCGCGTCATACGGTTTGCAGTCGAGCGTCACGCGCACCGGATCGACAGCCGAAAAGCCGTCGGCCGTCTGCGGAGCAAAGCCCGCCTCTTTGACCGTCCGAAAAATCGGCTCTGCGCGCTTAGAAAGCTGTCTGAAAGCCTGCGCCCCCTCTTGTTGCCACCACGCCTGCGCGAGATCCAAAGATGCGAGCACCGGAAAAGACGGCGAGGTGGAGCCGAAAAGCGCCATTGCCCGTTTGATCTCACGGCGGGATACCGCGCCGAAAAGGCCGTCTGCCGCCAGATGCAAATAGGCGCCTCCCGTGAGCACCGGCAGCGTTTTATGCGCCGAATCGGCCGTCATATCCGCCCCAAGCGCCAACGGATGAAGCCCGAAGGCACCGAGGTGAGAGCCGTGGGCATTGTCGACAAGAAGCGCCGCGCTATGCTGTTTGCAAACAGCAGACAGCCTCCGAATATCCGCAAGCCGCCCGTAATAATCGGGGCTGGTGATATAGACCGTGCAAATGTCCCGCCGCTTTGACAGCGCGGCATCCACCGCCGACGGCGACAAATCGGTCAGCCATATCACCGACAGTCCGAGCAGCGCCGCCGCATGCAACGCGCTGCGGTGGGCGTTGCGCGCCATCAAAACGGTGCGGCCGCGTCGCGCGGCAAGCGCGAGCATCGCCTGAATACACAGCGTACAGCCGCCGCCGGAAAATGCCGTCAGCCCCGCGCCAAACGCCGCGGCAGCCGCTTTTTCCGACTGCTCAATCGCGTCGCCGCCGTCATACAGGCTGCCGGTCATCGGCAGCTCCGTCAAATCCAGCTCCAAATTCAAAAGCGGATCGAGCAGCGCCGCCTGTCCCTTATGCCCGGGCGTGTGAAAAGAAATCCGCCGCTGTGCGGTATACGCTTTGAGGGTGTCAAAAAGCGGTGTTGTCGTGCAAATCACTCCCTTGATGACGGGGTTTGGCCGCCTTCAATCCTTCGGCTGTGTTGAGTCCGTTTTCTGAAACCGGCGTTTGATGCTGCCTGTTATGCGTCTGAGCGGATCGAGAATCAGCGCGCGGTCATCGGCGGTCATGCCGAAGAACCACATAAACACCGCTTCGATCAGGGCGATGATCACGCCCCACAAAACGATCTGCGAAATGGCGGTCATTTCCACAAACACGAGAATGGCAATCGCCGCCGCCAGCGGCACAAGCATCGCAAGTGCAATGCGCAAAACGGCCCTCCAAAACGCCTTGATATCCAGCCCGATCTCCTTTTGATAATACCAATTCATCAGCAGACCGTTTCCGACAAATACGGTAAAGGTGGTGCCGAGTGCGGCGCCGATCCCGCCCCACAGCATACAAAGCGGAATGCTGAGCAGGATGTTGCCGATCGCCACCAAAAGATATACGATTGAGCGGAATTTATGCTTATTTTTGGCCTGCTGAATTTCGATGCCCAGATTTTGAATAGCGGGTACAACGGTCGGCACCATCAGCATAACCGCAATGATAAACGCCCCCTGCTCCACATATTCCTCTTTTGCATAAAACCGCATAAAACCTTCGCCGACCGCGATAAAGCCGACGAGAATAAACGAGAGCACCATAAACTGAATCCGCCCGACGCGGATAAACAGATCGCTGATCTCCTTGTCCGGGCGGCCGCTTGCCACCAATCGGTGAACGCGCGGCGTAAACACATTGGAAAACATCGTCGCCATCGACATGAAATAAATATTCAGCTGCGCAGCCGGACTGTATACCGCAACGGATTCCGAACCGTGGAAAATGCCGAGCAGCACCTTATCCACCGACCAGTTGATCTGATCGACCACATTGCTCAAAAACACGAAAAAGGTAAAGCGCAGCATCTGTCTGAGAAGCCCCGTGTCAAAATGGCCGAATTCGAGCGGCATATGCAGCTTTTTAAAGCAATAGAGCATATCGGCGATGCCCGTTGCAAGCGTGAGAACAATCGCAAGCACCGTCACCGCCACCGACCGAAAGCCGAGCAGCAAAAGCGGAATGGTGATGATCGGATTGAGGATCATCTTGAGCGCCGCCACAATCTTCTGAAACACATACGCCTCGTTCACGACAATGTTGGAGGTAAACACATAAATCGGAAAGGTGAGTCCCATGTTGACCGACATCAACCGCAAGAGGGTTTTTGCAAGGGCGATCTCCTCTGCGGACAGCTTCGGGAAAAACGTCGGCAAAAAGAAGGATACGCCGAAGCCGATCAGCACCGCCAGCAACCCGAGCGCCGTGTAAATCGTCAGAAACATGCCGTTAAGGCGCGCCATATTTTGCCGGTCGTTTTGCGCTTTGTAAATGGAATAATAACGGGTATAGGCACTTCCGAGCCCGAATGTCAGCACACTCAGACTGGACACGAGCGGCAGCATCAATTGATAAACGCCGTATTCCCGATCGCCGAACAAGCGGATCATAAGCGGCGTGCATAACAGCGTCAGCACCACATTGAGCCCGTAAGAAAGGTACGAAGCGACGGCGCCGAATTTTACCTGATTGATTTTCATGCGCGCCCCTCCCTTTTTTCCGCGTTTTGCGCCGTGTAAAAAGAGTTTTCCCTGCCTGTTCCGAAAAACAGCATTTAAAAGCCCATATAAAAATATTGTACCGCATTTTT
>JBJEIR010000117.1:0-2850 GCA_051877215.1 Acutalibacteraceae bacterium
GTGACAGCTCCCTCGTCAGAGGGAGCCAAGTGGTTTGCAGCAGCGTATCAACGCCCTTCCCCTGTGTAAGGAGAGAGAAAAGATTGTTTTTTGACACTCTCAGCCATGGAAAACACGCTTTTCCATGGCTTTTTATATCGCTTTTTAAACGGAAGTCGCTGCCCAAACGGCAGAAACTGCCGTTTGTATTTCGGCCAAAAGCAGGTATGGTCTGTTTTGCCCGCTTGAAAACCGCGCGGCTCCGATAGATGGGAAATGCTCCAAACCGTTCGGCGGCAAAAGCCGTTTTTCTACTCAACCATATGCACCTGCAAATGCTCATAGGTCATGGTGATACCGTTTTCCTGAAATGCCACGCGCACCGCTTCCCGAAGCGTATAATAGGTCGTCCAGTAGTCCGGCGTTTTTGTCCACACGCGCACGACATAGGCAATACTGCTGCTTTCATACGCTTCCAGTCCGACAAACGGCGCCGGCTCTTTAACGGCAGTCGGTGTTTTTTCGATTGCCTGTTGCAAGGCGGCTTTCACCTGTTCGGTCGGGTCGTCATAAGAGGCGTTCACCATCAATTCCACCCGTCGGAACGGTTCGCGGGAAAAGTTCACGATAGCGCCGGAATTGACATCCTTGTTGGGAATATACACCGTCTTGTGATCCGCCGTACACAAATGTGTGTTCATCAGGTTAATCGCCATCACCGTTCCCTCAAGGGCCCCTATCTGAACATAGTCCCCCGCGGCAAACGGCTTATTGATCAACAGGATGATGCCGCTGAACACATTGGACAGCGTATCCTGAATCGCCAGCGACACGGCAAGACCTGCCACACTGACCAGCGCGATCAAGGAGGTCATGGGAATCCCGAGGCTGTCCGCCACCAACAAGATCACGATCAAATACAGCAAAAAACGCACCGTATTGGTCAGCGCGAGCTTTACGCTCGCATCCAAATGACTTTTGCCGATCATACGCCTTGCCCCGCGCATCAGTAGCTTTACCAGTACAATACAAACCGCCAACAGCACAATCGACCACAAAAGCTGTTCCACGGTAAAAGAGCCGATCCGAAATTCCAATACACTCTGCGCGTCCATTTTCACACCCCTCAGACACCCTTGACTTGTAAACCATTGTACCACGCCTGCGCCGTTCTGTCCAGCAAATCCCGTCTCCGACCGTTCCATTCATATAGGCGGTGCCGCAGGACTTACAGACATGCCCATTTGGCAAAAACGGCTTCAACACATTGGTCAAACGGTATATTCCAATTGTGAAATTTTTCCTGCAAAAATGTCCCGCCATAACGACAAGTCAAAACGCCCCGCCAAATATGGCGAGTCAAAACGCCCCGCCAAACATGGCGGGGCGTTGTCGTTTTCAGAAAAGAGATCAGCGCTCGGATACTTTCAGGCGCAGGGTGGCGGCAATCAACACCGTCGCGCCCGCGAGCACGATAGCAAGCAGCACGGCTATATCCGCCTCGCCCGTTTTGGGGGAGGAATTGCTTCCTGCGGCCGTCGTGGTTGCCGCTGAGGATGCGTTCGTAGCAGAGGGATTTTCGGCCGTTGTGGTGACCTGCTGTGTGGTGGTTGTTTCCTGCGTGGTGGTTGTCTGTTCCGTTGCATTTTCGTTATAAAGCAGGAGCAGCTCATCCACCGTGACAACATCCGAAGCCGCCCGATCACTGATTGCGAACACTTTGATGCCGGTGATCTTCACCTTGCCGTTTTCATCATAAGCGCCCGCAGGCAGCTCAAGATCCTTCAAATACACATAACCCTCGTAGTGACCGGAAATGTCCGCTCCGTCCGCCACACCGGCAATCGCCGGATTGAGAGAGATATACTCGCCGTCATGGAAATTATCGGGCGTGCTGTTCGTAAAGAAGAGATAAATATTCGTTTTCCCGTTCGCGGTAAAATCATATTTGATTGCCGCATCGCTTTGCAGCACGCAAGCAGGCTCGCGATAGGACAGAAAGGCCGACGGATACGCGCCTGCCGTATTGCCGATATTCAGACTTGAGCCGGTCGCCGAAACGACCGCCTGCGAATTGCCGGCATCGGCGCTGCTCCAAAGCGCCGGATCGGCGGGAGCCAAATCAAAGAAGCTGTCCCATGTCTGAGAAGGCGCCGTGGTCGTCGCCGTCGTCGGCGTGGTGTTATCGCTCAGGCGCAGTTCTCTCATTGTGAGCACGCCGGTCCCGTTGAGCTCGACGAAAATCGCGCGAACCGTTGCCGTACCGCTGTTGCCCCAGCCGGCGTGGGCGATATTCCAATTGTAAATCCCGTCGATGCCGTCGGTCGATTTATAGGTACCCACCGGGAAATAGGCCGGGCCGACCCAGTTGTCATACAGACCGATCCAATGATCCTCATAAACGCCGTTGGGATCGCGGTCGAGGATCGTCACCTTAAATTCCACATCGGAAGTGAAATCCTGAAACAGATACTTATAAACACTGAAGTTATAGGTAATGTTGGGCTCCAAAGTAAAATTGCCCTTGACAGTCCAAGACCCGTCTGCGTTAATGGTTACATTTTGGCGACCTTCCGTAATATACGACTCCTGAAGAAAATCGTAGCCGACTCCGTCCGCGGACGCCTGTATGGCCAAAACCGAAAAGGACATTGTCAGGACGATTGCCAACGCCAGCACAACGCTGAAAAAAGATTTTTTCATGATTGTTGATTCCTCCTTACAGGGCACAAAAACAAAAGCATCTCTGCTGCTTATGTATTATAGCATATCGGCAATCAAAAGCCAACCCCTTTTTCCTATCATTTTTACAGATGTTCTGTGTTGTAAATAGATATGAACCACTTTTCTTGAAAAGAGAAGAAAAGAAAT
>JBJEIR010000118.1:0-11866 GCA_051877215.1 Acutalibacteraceae bacterium
ATTCTGCATAACAATGTCGGCGGCCTATCCGGCCCTGCGGTTCTGCCTGTTGCGGTGCGCATGGTGCGCGAGGTGTATAAGCGGGTCAGCATCCCCGTCATCGGCATGGGCGGCGTGTCCTCCTGGGAGGATGCGGCGGAGCTGATGATTGCGGGCGCGGCGGCGGTACAGGTGGGTGCGGCGATGTTCCGCGACCCGTATGCGCCCGTCAAAATTATTGAAGGACTTCAGGCGTTTGCCGAGCAGCAGGGGCTTTCGTCGGTTACAGAATTGACAGGGACGGTTGAAGAATGGTGACAAGACTGTATTTGGTGAGGCATTGTGAGGCACGCGGCAATATCGACCGCGAATTTCACGGCAATTTTGACAGCGACATCAGTGAAAACGGAAAAAAACAGCTCGAGCTGCTTGCCGAACGCTTTCGGGACATCCCGCTTGATGCGCTCTACAGCAGTCCGCTGCGCCGCGCGCATTTGACGGCGCAGGCGTTAAACCGTCACCACGGACTCACAATTCGTTTTGATGACCGCCTGCGCGAAATCCACGGCGGCGATTGGGAACGCCATTTGTGGGCGAAGCTGCCCGAGCTGTTTCCCGAAAGCAGCGACGCATGGGCGCACCGCCCGCATGAATTTGCCGCTCCGAACGGGGAGACAATGCGGCAGGTATATGACCGCATGAAAGAGGTGCTGCTGGAGATTGCCGCCGAAAACGAGGGGAAAGCGGTTGCCGTGGCCTCCCACGGCTGTGCCATCCGCAATGCGCTTTGCTGGGCGCAGACGGGGGATATCGCCCGTCTCGGCGATACGCCGTGGTGTGACAATACGGCGGTTACCACGCTTGAAATCGAAAACGGCACGCCGCGCGTGATCGCTTATAACGACAGCAGTCATCTCGATTACGAGACCTCGACATTGGAAAAACAGACATGGTGGCGAAAGGATTCGCCGAGCGCTTTTGAGTAAACGCGGCACGAAAGGGAGAGATGGGCTTTGATCATTATGGCGATTGATCTGGGGCATGTGCGCACGGGCGTTGCACTCTCCGACCGCACGGAGCAGATTGCCTCTCCCGTCGGGACGGTGACCGAGCACAATGACGAGCGCCTGTGCGAAACCTTGGCGCAGCTGGCGAAGGACAAGAAGGCGGAGCGGTTGGTGTTGGGGCTGCCGCGCAACATGGACGGCTCTCTCGGCGAGAGTGCACGGCGCGTGCAGACCTTCGCCGACGCATTGCGAGACAAAACGGGGCTGCCCGTGGAGCTTTGGGACGAGCGCCTGACGACCGTCTCGGCCATCGGGTATCTGAATCAGACCAATACCCGCGGCAAAAAGCGCAAGGCGGTGGTGGATACCGTCTCGGCGGTCATCATTTTGGAGGATTATCTGCGCCGCCGCCGCAATGAACGGGAAAGCCGCGCCGCCTGCGAGTCCGGCAACGGTTAAAAACGGAGCTTCAAAATGAAAGGTCTTTAAGAAAAAATCGGTTTGCTTATTTTCTAAGGAAATGCGGTGTGATCCCCCTTTTGATGGGGTCACACCGCTTTTTGACAGCGGCGCGGGGCTTTCGGAGGCTTTTTATCTTTTCAAAGAACGGATTTTTTGTGCGCTGTCCCCCGGTCACTCTCATTGCTGTGCAAAAAATCGACATCTTTGACGGCACAGCCGACAGCGGTTTGCATTCGGGAACAAATACTGGTATAATAAAGTCGATTGATAGCAGGTAAACGGATGATAATAGGTAAACGAAAAAAAGGAGTCGCCATATGCTGCGTTTGATATGCGGGCGGTCGGGCTTCGGCAAAACGCACCGCGTGATGGAGGAAATCGGCGCGTGGGTCGATCGACAAACAGAGGAAACGGCACGCTGCTTTTTGCTGGTTCCCGAACAATTTTCTTTTGAAACAGAACGCGCACTGATTGATATGCTCGGCGTCGATCGCGCGGGGCGCGTACAGGTTCTCAGCTTTACGCGTATGGCACAGCGATGCCTCGAACACAGTGCCGGTGCGCGGGAAATGAGCAGCGGCGCAAAGGTGATGCTGATGAACCGCGCGCTGACGCAGGCGGCCGATAAGCTGACGCTGTTTTCGGCCGGCGTTCGCCGCACGGAGATGATTCCGCCGCTTTTGGAACTGGCGGAGGAATGTCGCCAAACAGCGGTGTCGCCGTCCATGCTCGAGCAAACCGCCAAATCGCTTCCGAACGGGACGCTGCGGCAAAAGACCGAGGAGCTTTCGTTGATTTTGGAAACCTATGATGCGCTTCTCGCCGTATCGGGCAGCGACCCGCAGAAGTTGGTTTCGCAGCTTGCGGCGTGGCTGCCGGAAAGCGGCTATTTGCAGGGGGCGAGTGTGTTCGCGGACGGCTTTAAGGGCTTTACCGCCGCCGAGCTGCAGGTGTTGTCGGCGGCTATGGCGCAGGCGGACACGGTGACGGTGACCCTTTGCACGGATCGCCTGTATGACGATACGCAGGGACTGGATCGCTTTTCGACCGTTATGGAGACGGCGCGCCGTTTGACGGATGCGGCGAAAAAACAGGGCTGTGCGGTTGAAAAGCCGCTTTTCCTGATGAATCCGCACCGATTTGAAAACGAGGAACTGTCTGTGCTGGAGGCGACCGCCTTTACGCCCGAACAGCTTTCCTGTTCACAAGAGGGAGCGGTGACGCTGACCGAGTGCCGCGATGTGTATGAGGAGTGTACCGCCGCCGTGCGGGATATCCGCCGCTTGCTGCGAAGGGACGGTATGCGGGCGCGCAAAATCGCCGTGGTTGTGCGCAGTCTGTCGGATTATGACGGCGTGCTGGATGCGGCGCTGGAGCAGGCGGGAATCCCGTATTATCTTGACAGCCGCCGCTCAATCGTTTCACAGGGCGCGGTGACGGCGGTGCTGACAGCGCTTCGCATTGCAACGGGTGACTGGCGAAGCGAGCTGCTGCTGCAGCTTGTCAAAACGGGTCTGCTCGGTTTTTCCGCTTCGTCGGCGGCACAGCTTGAAAATTATGTGTTTATCTGGAACATAAGCGGCGCGCGGTTTCGCACGGAATGGCAGGCGCATCCCGACGGGTTTTCATCGATATTTGAGAAAGCCGATGTCAACCGCCTGTCTCATCTCAACCGTCTGCGCCGCCGATTGATTGCCCCTCTTGAAGCGCTCGAAAAAGCGCTTTCGCGCCCTGTGGACGGAAAGCAGCTCGCGCAGGCGGTTTATACCTATATCTGTGATGCGCGCATTGACAGAATGACGGCGCTTCAAATTAAGCGGCTGCGCGCATCGGGAGAGACGGTGCCCGCGGACAATGCCGAGCGGGTATGGAATGCGCTGATGGCCCTGCTTGACGATGCGGCCGATGTGATGGCAAAGGAGAAGATAGACGGCAAGCAGGCGGCGGAGCTGCTGCGAGCTGCCGCGGCGGCGACGGATCTCGGCGCGATTCCGCAGCAGCTTGATGCGGTGCAGATCGGGCAGGCAGACCGTATTCGGTTTTATGAGCCGTCGGCGGTGTTTCTTCTCGGCGCAAACGAAGGGGTGTTTCCCGCACTGCCGGTCAGCGGCGGCCTGCTGACTGCCCGCGAGCGCGATACGCTGATTGGGGCGGGGCTGCCTTTTGAAGAGCAGCGCGAACGCCACACCTCCTCTGAACAGTTTTTGGCGTATGCGGCGCTTTGCGCCGCCTCGCAAAAGGTATACATCAGTTATGTGCGTACATTGCCGGACGGATCCAAGGGCGAGCCGTCCGCTATCTGCCGCACGGTGACAGCGCATTTGCCCTTTGTGACGGTGCGCCGTGCCAAGAGCGAAGACGGCGCGGATATCGAGACGGCAGACGATGCGTTTGAGCGCCTGTCAGACGGATTTTGTGCACAGACGCCGCTTTCAAAGGGGCTGTATCGGGCGCTGTGGGAGGACGGTGTGTTTTGTGACCGCCTGCGCACGATGACGCGCGTTGCCGAGGATCGTCCGATCACTTTTGAAAATAAGGAGGCCGCCGCCCGCTTTTTCGGCGACCGAATGGTTCTTTCCGCCACCAAGGTGGAAAAGTATTATCAGTGCCGCTTTGCCTATTTCTGCCGCTACGGGCTGAAGGCCAAGGCGCTGCGCGCCGCCGATCTCGGCGCTCTGGAGTTCGGTACGCTCACCCATTATGTGATGGAGAACCGACTGCCGCAGTATATGCAAGAGGGAATTGAGACGATTCCGAAGGAGCGCTGTTTTGCGGACGCGCGAGCGGCGGCGGATGAATATGTGCAAAAGGAAATGGGCGGAAAAGAGGGAAAGACAGGGCGCTTTTTATATCTGCTCGATCGGCTGTACGGCGTCTGCGGAAACTTTTTGTGGCAGGCGGTGCGGGAGCTGTCTCAAAGCTCTTTCCGGCCGGCGGATTACGAGCTGCCGATTGATTGGAAAAACGACGACCCCAAAGCCGTGCCGCCGCTTACCTTGACGCTGCCCGACGGCACGCAGGTCTATATGGTCGGCAAGATCGACCGCGTAGATGTGTATGAGGAAGACGGGAAAGCATATGTGCGCGTGGTGGATTATAAGACGGGAAATACAGAATTTTCCCTGCCTGATGTCGTGGAAGGGCTTAATCTGCAAATGCTGATTTATATGATCACCGTTTGGAAAAACGGACGGTCGCGCTACGGGGACGTGGTACCGGCGGGGCTGCTCTATATGCCCTCAAAGGCGCCCGTGATTTCTGTGGACGGGTATGAGCAGGATGAAAAGTTGGAGACAAAACAGATTAAGAGTATGCGCATGAACGGACTGCTGATCGACGATGAACGGATTTTACAGGCCATGGAGCCGGGAATACAGGGACTTTTTATTCCGGCAAAGCAGAAAAAAGACGGCGGATATGACAGCTACTCTTCCGTTGCGACGCTTGCCGAATTCGGCGCGCTCGGCCGCCGCGCACAAAAACTGCTGTGCGATATGGCGAAAACGCTGCGCGACGGCGATGTGGATGCGCTCCCGCTGATAAAAGACAGCAAGCATCGTCCGTGCGATTATTGCGATTATCGCGCGGCATGCGGACACGAGGAAGAGGATCGCTGCCGTACGCCGCGCTTTGCCAGTGCAAAACAGGTTTTGGACGAGCTTTCAAAGGAGGAAACAGAGTGATGCAGACGGTGATTTTGATTGCTGCCGTGATTTCGTCGCTGCTCAGCGCCGCCGCGCTGATAGCGGTGCTTGTCAGCAGACGAAACGGGGATTCGGGGGCGATAGAGGAGATAAAGCGGTTGAGAGAGGAACAGCGCGCGGCAAAGACGGAGCTGGAAAACGCGACCGATCGGGCTTTTCGCGGCGTTGCGGCGACGCAGGCGCAGCAGACAGAGATGATTGATGTGCATATGCAGCAAAAACAGGAGCTGCTTTTGCAAACGGTGACGGCGTCCTTGACACAGATGGAAAATCGCTTTAAAACCTTTGAGCTGGCCAATGAGCAAAAGCTCGACGGCATGCGCCGCACGATGGAGCAGCGCCTTCAGTATATTCAGGAGGACAACAACCGCAAGCTGGAGGCGGTGCGGGAAACGGTGGATGAGAAGCTCCAAAAGACACTGGAGGACAAAATGACCCGTTCGTTCCGTTTGGTCAGCGACCGTCTGGAACAGGTCTATAAAGGACTGGGCGAAATGCAGACGCTTGCCGCGGGCGTGGGGGATCTGAAAAAAGTGCTGTCCAATGTCAAGACGCGCGGCATTCTCGGCGAGATCCAGCTCGGCGCCATTTTGGAGGAAATTTTGGCGCCGGAGCAATATGAGAGAAATGTGGCGACGGTTCCGGGAAGCAAAAATGTGGTCGAATATGCGATTCGGCTGCCGGGAGAGGACGGAGAGGCCGTTTATCTGCCCATCGACTCCAAATTCCCCGGCGATGCCTATACCGCTCTTCAGGACGCTTATGACAGCGGATCGGCAGAGGAGGTGCAGGCGGCGGCACAGGTGTTGGTGACGCGCATCAAAAGCTTTGCCGGAGATATTCGGGACAAGTATATCGACCCGCCGCATACCACCGATTTCGGCATCATGTTTTTGCCGGTGGAGGGGCTTTACGCTGAGGCGGTCAACCGCGGTCTGGTAGAGGTTTTGCAGCGGGACTATCATGTGAATCTGGCGGGTCCCAGCACGATGGCGGCGCTGCTCAACAGCCTGCAAATGGGCTTTCGCACGCTTGCCATTCAAAAGCAGAGCGATAAGGTGTGGAAAATCCTCGGCGCCGTCCGCTCCGAGTTTGAAAAATTCGAAAAGGGCTTGAGCCTGACACAAAGTCGCCTTGATCAGGCAAACCGCGAGCTGGACAAGCTGATCGGCGTGCGCACGCGCGCCATTCAGCGGCGGCTGCGCGAGGTGGAAAAGATTGATTCGGGCGAAGCGGCGCAGCTGCTTGAACTGCCGGACACCGAAGAGGAGATGTGAGAGATGTCTTTGTATACATCGCGTCCGTTTGAGGCGCAGGACAGAGCCCTTTATTATGAATTGGCACGGGAATTTTATCAGACGGGCGCGTCGCTGTATACGGTGTCGGAGGAGAATCTGAAAGCGACCTTTGATGAAATGCAGCACTCGGACCGCTATGCGGTGGGAAAGCTGCTGGAATATGACGGACAGCCGGCGGGCTTTGCGCTGTTTGCCAAAACCTTTTCACAGGAGGCGGGAGGGCTTGTACTGTGGCTTGAAGAGCTGTATGTCCGTCCCGCCTTTCGCGGAAAAGGGATTGCTTCGGCTTTTTTAAAGCAGCTCGTGCAGAATCCGCCCGCAGGGGTACGCCGCCTGCGCCTCGAAGTGGAGCGCGAAAACGAAGCGGCCGTTTGCCTGTATGAGTCGGTCGGGTTTTCGTTTTTGGCGTATGATCAGATGGTCATCGAATATGCGCCGAATAACGGATAAGCCCGCGGCGTGAAGAGCTCTTTTATATCCGTAAAAACAAAGGACGCCCCTGTACTTGCGGTCGCAAGTACAGGGGCGTTTATGGAGGTGGGGCTTTTTAAGAAACCGTTCTTTGATAGGGTAAAAGGGAATTCGCCTCGAAACGGATGACGAGAGGGGGCTTATCAGAAGTCGACCTCTGTGTCATAATAGCAGCATTTGAGCAGCTTTTCCATTTCTTCCCGGCTGGGCTGGCGGGGATTGGAGCCGGTGCACGCGTCGCCGATGGCGTTTTTCGCGATTTCGGGCAGTCTTTCCAGGAAAACCTTCTCCGGCACAAACCCGTTCTCCGTGGGATAGCTGTCTGCTCCGTATTCCTTGATGCAGTGCGGAATGCGAAGATCGTCGTTCATCTGACGCAGATAGGCGATGAGCCGCTCGACCTTTTCGCCGTCGTCTTTGCCGCCGAGTCCCATTCTGTCCGCAATTTGGCCGTAGCGCTTTTTCGCCGTCTCGTCCTTGGCATTGAAGGCGATGACCTTGGGCAGATACATGGCGTTGGCCGCACCGTGGATGATGTGCGCGCCGAAGTCGGCAAAAGCGGCGCCGGTCTTGTGCGCCATGGAATGGACAATGCCGAGCAGGGCGTTGGAGAACGCCATACCGGCAAGGCACTGCGCGTTGTGCATGCTGTCGCGGCAGGCCATGTCGCCGTTATACGATTTGACGAGATCCTTTTGGATCATTTCGATGGCATACAGCGCAAGCGGATCGGTATAGTCGCAGTTGGCGGTGGAAACATACGCCTCAACAGCGTGCGTCATGGCGTCCATGCCGGTGTGAGCGACCAGCTTTTGGGGCATGGTTTCCGCCAGCTCGGGATCGACAATGGCCACATCGGGCGTGATCTCAAAATCCGCGATCGGATATTTGATGCCCTTTTCATAGTCGGTGATAATGGAGAACGCGGTCACTTCTGTCGCGGTGCCGGAGGTGGAGGAGATCGCGCAGAAATGGGCTTTCTTTCTCAGTGACGGAATGCCGAAAACCTTGCACATATCTTCAAAGGTGATGTCGGGATATTCATATTTGATCCACATGGCCTTTGCCGCGTCGATCGGAGAGCCGCCGCCCATGGCGATGATCCAGTCCGGCTCGAATTTCAGCATGGCCTGTGCGCCCTTCATGACGGTTTCGACTGACGGATCGGGTTCGATATTTTCAAAAAGCTCAACCTCAAATCCCGCTTCCTTCAGGTAGCCGACCGCTTTGTCCAAAAAGCCGAAGCGCTTCATAGAGCCGCCGCCCACGCAGATCATGGCTCGCTTGCCCTGAAAGCTTTTGAGCGCTTCAAGAGCGCCTTTTCCGTGATAGAGATCTCTGGGGAGTGTGAATCGTGCCATTTTTTGTTCCTCCTTGCCGAAAAACCGGTTATAAAATAATAATAAAAATAAAACAAAAAACAAATAGCGGTTCGTTGCCGTAAAGCAATTTACCGCATTCATGATAGCATATCCGTCTGTAAAGCGGAATGATGAATTCGGCATAGGAGTGGTTATGAAAATGATATATCCCGTTTTTAGAGCAAAAGAAAACCGAAGGAGCTTTTCATACCCCTTCGGTCAAAAACACGGTTACAGATATTGTCGCTTGGATTGGCACAGCTCGTTGATAAAGCGGTTGTCGAGGTCGGTCAGACGGTAATTTTCCCGATAAATCAGCATATCCTTGTAAATGCGCCGATTGTCCCGACAGGGCTTTTGAACCAGGTCATAGCGCGAGAGAAGACGGTCGGGGATGGGGGAAACCCACATGAAGGTATCGGTGTTTTCCGACAGCAGTTCAAACTGGCTGGCTCGCTCAAAAATAAAAATATGTCGGTCAATGTCATCCGGCAATTCCTCTTTCCTTGCGGACGCCCCCGGCAGGGAGGGAACGGAAGGGTCGGCATGGGCAATCTCCGTAAAAGGGCGCAGATCCGCAAAGCGGATCTCCTCCTTTGGGGCGAGCGGGCTGTTTTTGCTCATGATCAAGACATAGGAAAACTCCGTGACCAGCTCATAGGTAAGCCCTTTTTCCTCCAGCATCTCCCGAAAATAACGGTCATCGTTTTCCGCATACCGAATGATGCCCAGCTTATAGTCCGAATGTAAAATGTTGTTGACGGCGCGCATGGAATTGGTTTCCTGATAAAAAAGCTCAGCGGGGCGATCCTTGCGGATGCTTTTGGAGAAGCGGGCGAACGCCTCGGAAATATAGCTGGCTCTCGGTACGGAGATGGAAAAGCGCTGCTTAACGGGAGCACCGGCCTTGTAAATTGCCTCCACCTCGTCGATCTGCCGCAGGATCTTTACCGCATACGATAAAAATTCCTCTCCTTGCGGCGTGACAACCATTCCCTTTGCCGAACGCTTGAAAATGGTGATCCCGAGAGAGCTCTCCAGCTCTTTAATGGCGCGGCTGAGATTGGGCTGCCCCATCAGCAGCACCTCGGAGGCTTTGTTGATGGAGCCCGCTTTGGCAACCTCTACGGCGTATTTCAGATGCATAATATTCATAGTATCTACACCCCGGTTTCTTCTGCCTGATCACAATTATTTTATTATACAGAAGTATAGCACACTTATACGACGGTTGACAACCGAAAATACGCACAGATAGGGTGGGTCTTAAGGAACCCTTGTTTTTTTTTCGTCGGGAGGATATAATAGCGATGAAAAAAGAAAAAGCCGACGATACGGGGGAAGGGGCGACAGGGTGAATCAGCTGTATATAGCGTGGTTGGACAAACCGTTTTCCCGCGAGATATTTGAGCCGCTGATCGCCTATGTCTCCCCAAAAAGGCGTGAGCGGCTCGGGCGGCTTTCACGCGAAGAGGATAAAAAACAAAGCCTGTATGCGGCGCTCTTACTGCGTATAGCGCTTTGCAAGGCACTCTCACTCCCGAACAGCGCCCTGAGCTTTGAAACGGACACAAACGGCAAGCCCTATATGAGCGGCCAGCCGTCCCTGCAATTCAATCTCTCTCACACGGACAAAGCGGCGGCGGTCGCGCTGTCCGATGAAGCAGTCGGCTTGGATATCGAGAAGATCCGACAGGCAAATGGGCAGATCGCTCGGCGGTTTTTCACCGCCCGGGAAGCCGCCTATGTTCTTTCAAAAGACAGCGACAGGCGTTTTTTTGAAATCTGGACAAAAAAAGAGGCGTATATCAAGCGCAGCGGAGCGGGCTTGTCCTGCCCGCTTCGGTCGTTTGATGTGCTGAAAGACAACGCCGAAGAAATCCATACATGGGAGCGAAACGGATATATGCTGTCGGTCTGTACGGCGGTTCGGAATATACAGGGGTTTTGCGAACCGATCATTCTGTCGGAACAAGCGCTTGAGGAGCAGGCGCACCAATGGCTGCGATAAAAAAGGGCAGTATTCCCGGTAAAAACCCACGCGCTGTTTTCGGACAGCGCGTGGGTTTGTCTGATTTTCAAAGCTTTTCAAAACGCAAAGGAGCCTCAAATCTCCAGCACATGCAGACAGTGCGGAATCTCGTTTTCACACATGGCGGGCAGGGTGATATAGGCCACCCCGTTGTATTCGGAAATTTTTCCCGCATGGTAGTGCCCCTGGTAAACGGCTTTTACCACGCCGCTGTTTTGCGCAATATCGCGTATCCGATCGGCGTTGAAAAGCCTGTGATTTTGAGGAACGGCGGGGTCGAGGTTTTGATGCAGAAACAAATAGGTATCCCCGACGGTATCGGCAAGCCGGCTTTCCAAATCGGCGGCGTTCGGGAAATAGGTATCCGTCCAGTCCGTGTCTCCCACACTGTAGTGTTTTCCGCTTTTAAAATAGCAGGCATCTAAAAACAGCAGTTTTTTTCCGTCGATACGCCGATCTTCGGGAACACAACCGCCCAAAATCGTATAAAATTCAGCGGCTTCAAACGCAAAGGCATCGTGATTTCCCATTAAACAGATCGACGGAATATCAAATTGACGAATCACTTTGGCCACTTCGCGCAGATTTTCGATTTCCTTTGAATGAGAACATTCCCTGTCGATCAAGTCGCCAAGGCACAGGATGAGCTCACATTTTTGTGTCTCAAAAAAAGAATACGCCTGCCGTATTTTGAGGAGTGAGCGGCTGTTGCGGCGATTGCCGCAGGTGATGTCCTGAGAAGAATAGTGCGCGTCTGTAAAAATTCCGATTTTCATAAAAGGATATCCTCCTATGCAAAGTGTATTTTCACCTTGCGCCGTAACCGTTCACTCGTTGCCTAAGGAACAAATTTGATTGAAATAACAGATGGATTTGTACTCTCGGAATACAAAAGGGAAATAATTCACTGTCGTGAATGGTGAAATATCTCGCTTTGCTCGATGTGAAATCACATTTGCCTTTTAACATTTGCGCAGCAAATATTTCACTGCAAAGCAACTTCATGTGCCGCAAGGCACACTTCGTTCGAAAAAGAGCAACCAAACGGAGCAGAATTGAGGTAAGAACGACCAAAAACATCACAATAAACAATTTATCATTCAAAAGCAATCGTAGATTGAAAGAATTGCTCCTGAAAGTGCACTGCCTGTTCAATCTCTTTGGCTGTAAAAGAACTGCCCTCCGGCGCAACCACCCATTTGTGTTCAATATCGTCTTTTCGATAGATTACAGCGATCACTTTGCCGGTACATTCCTTGACCGGTTCTCTGATCCCCAGAATATAGGCATCTTCTTCCTCGCCATCCGGAGCCGTTGTCCCTTTGATATAACCGTAATTTACCGGATAGTACAGATCCGGGTGTTCGGGGTGATAACTGCCCAACGGACGATCAACGGTTACTGTCACGGTATCACCTATCACTTTGTATTCTCCTTTGCGGTTTTACAAGAAGCAATGAGCATCGCTCTTAAAGATGTACATTTGGAAGAAAGGGCTTTGAAGGTTTGTTCATCGATATATCTTGTTCTGTATAGGAGTTCAAGCCAATAA
>JBJEIR010000119.1:0-2741 GCA_051877215.1 Acutalibacteraceae bacterium
AAACCGACCGTTTCCAAAAGCGGATATCTGACGCGAATTCGAATCAGCGAAAAACCGCGCTATTCGGTGAAATTTGCCGGCGCACAGCTGAATTGCCGTCGGGAGCGGCTTTGCGGCGATGCCTATGAGCAATTTTACGACCATGAAGGGCGTTTTTGCCTTGTACTCAGTGACGGCATGGGAACGGGCGGACGAGCGGCGGTTGACGGCGCCATGACGGCGGCGCTGGCGGGGCGTATGATGCAGGCGGGTTTTGGCGTGCCGAGTATTCTGCGTATCATCAATTCCGCCCTGATTGTAAAATCGGGCGATGAAAGCCTGTCGACCCTTGATACCCTGCGCATCGATTTATTTACCGGTCGGCTTGAAAGCCAAAAAGCGGGAGCGGCTCCAAGCTTTTTATACAGCTGTGGCCGCGTTACGAAAATCAGTGCCGCCACCTTGCCGATCGGCATTTTGCGGGATATTGAGGCGGCGGAGCATTTTGACAGCGTGACGAGCGGTGATTGGCTTATCATGGTAAGCGACGGAGTGATTTCGGATGACAGCGCGTGGTTGGAAGCATTGATATCCCGTCTTATGAAGCGTGATACAGATCCGCAGACCGTAGCAAGAGAAATTGTTGCCGAGGCAAGAGAACGCCAAGGAGAGGAGCACAGCGACGATACCACTGCGCTTGTTTTGCAAATTTGCTGAGAAGAGAAAAGTCGATGTTGCCAAATGGATGGGTTATATGGTACAATAAGCCCATTAACGGCTTTATGGGAGGCAGCAGCATGATCGCAGTATCAGATCTCAGCTTGAATTTTAACGGACAGAATTTGTTTGCTCATGTGGACTTGAAATTTACCCCCGGCAACTGCTATGGCGTGATCGGGGCAAACGGCGCGGGAAAATCCACTTTTTTGCGGATTTTATCGGGTGATCTGGAGCCTTCTTCCGGCGAGGTCATCATTGATAAGGGCACGCGTATGTCTGTTTTAAAACAGGATCATTTTGCCTATAACGATTTCACGGTACTGGATACCATTATTCAGGGAAATCCGCGTTTATATGAAATCATGCAACAAAAAGAGGCGTTGTATGCTAAAGAGGATTTTTCGGAAGAAGACGGCGTGCTCGCTTCCGAGCTGGAGACGGAATTTGCCGAGCTGAACGGATGGGAAGCGGAGACGGAAGCGGGTCGCCTGCTTCAGGGACTGGGACTGGAGCTATCCCTTCTCGAGCAAGTGATGGCAAATGTGCCCGACCGCGATAAGGTCAAGATCCTGCTTGCGCAGGCTCTTTTCGGCGATCCGGATATCATTCTTTTGGACGAGCCTACCAACCATTTGGATTTGGCGTCGGTCACATGGCTGGAAGATTTTCTCATGGCGTATGAGGGAACGGTCATTGTGGTTTCGCATGACCGCCATTTTCTGAACAATGTTTGTACGCATATTGTGGATGTTGATTATACACAGATTAAAATTTATGTCGGAAACTATGATTTTTGGTACGAGTCTTCTCAGCTTATGCAGCGTATGCTCCGTGACCAAAATAAAAAGAGAGAGGATAAAATTCGAGAGCTGCAAAGCTTCATCGAACGCTTCTCCGCGAATAAATCCAAATCCCGTCAGGCAACCTCCCGCAAAAAGCTGCTCGAAAAGCTGACTGTCGAAGAAATGCCGGCTTCTTCCCGGCGATATCCTTTTGTGGCGTTTCAAATGGATCGAGAGGCCGGAAAAGACATTTTGACGGTCGAGAATATCAGCCAGTCGGTAGATGGGGTAAAGGTGCTTGACAATATCTCCTTTCGTGTAGAAAAGGGGGATAAAATTGCTTTTGTAGGACCGAACGAGGTGGGAATAACCGCTCTTTTCCGTATTCTTTCCGGGGAGCAGGAGCCCGAAAACGGGACCTTTAAATGGGGCGGCACAACCAGCCAATCCTACTTTCCGAAGGATAACAGCGACTATTTTGCCAATTCCGACAAAAATATCATTCAATGGCTTCAACAGTATTCTTCCGATGATACCGAAACCTATCTGCGCGGCTTTTTGGGGAAAATGCTTTTTTCGGGAGACGATGTTTTCAAACCGGTCAAGGTGCTTTCGGGCGGAGAAAAGGTGCGCTGTATGCTGTCCCGCATGATGATGTTCGGCTCCAACGTCCTTATGCTTGATCAGCCGACCAACCATCTCGACTTGGAATCCATCACGGCGGTCAACAACGGGCTGATTGATTTTAAAGGAAATATTCTTTTTTCCTCCTATGATCATCAGTTTGTGCAAACAGTCGCCGATCGCATTATCGAATTCCGTGCCGACGGTACGATTTTGGATAAGCGCATGACCTATGACGAATTTTTGGAATTCAAAGCGCAAAAGGGATTGGATTGAATCGAATGAAGCAGTTGAGAGATCGCTTGATACAGCAGGCGATTGCCTATTTCGGACGGGATTGCCGCCGCATTCACCATTTTTTGAAAGTGTATGCCTTTGCCTCAATCATTGCATCCGGCGAAAGCTTAGACGAAGATACGACGGATACATTGCTGACCGCTGCTGTTTTGCATGATATCGGCATTAAGGTCAGCGAGGAAAAATACAAGAGCAGCTCCGGATATTATCAGGAAAAAGAGGGTCCCGCCGTCGCTGAAAAAATGATGCGTCAGCTCGGCTTTTCGCCGGATAAGATTGAACGCGTATGCTTCCTGATTGCACATCATCATCATTATGATAACATTCAGGATATGGATC
>JBJEIR010000120.1:0-11436 GCA_051877215.1 Acutalibacteraceae bacterium
TGACAGCTCCCTCGTCAGAGGGAGCCAAGGAACAACGCCGCACCAAAGCCTTTCCTCCTGTGTAAGGAGAGGGAAAAGATTGTTTTTTGACACTCTCAAAACCGCCCTATGCGCGTGCATAGAGCGGTTTTTTCGTCGGTATGCTGTTTTTTGCGAACAGCGCGGGGCGCCGCGCTCGGCAGCCGCACGAAGCGGCTTATAGCTCTACGGTCATGCCGTCAAAGGCGACGACAAAGCCGTCGTCTTTGACCTCTGCTTCCAGCTCTTCGTGAAGCTGGCCGCAGTTGTGTGAGAAGTGATTGACAACGACTGTCGCCGTGTCCTTCAGAGCGCCGGCGTCGCGCAGCGCGGCGACCATTTCGCGGTTTTGAGGCATGCCCATGTGTCCGTTGCGGTTGGAGTTTTTGCCGTAGCAGCAGTCGAGGCTGATGAAATCGAGCAATTTCTGTTTGAGAAACGCCATCGTCTCTTGCGGGAACACGCCCGTGTCGTGGGCGTACACCGCCTGCACCCGACCGTCGGTAAAGAAATAGATGCCCGCCTGCTCGTCCGGCTTGTGGTTGGCGGGCAGATAGGTGAAGGTAAGGCCGTTTTCCGCCGTGTGGGGTTCAAAATAGGTGAGGGGCTGTACATCGAGAAAGCCGTCATATGCGCCCTCCAGCGCGGCGTATGCATCAAGCGCCTGCCGGCAGCCGTCGTTCGCGTGCACATGAAGCGGCGGCACATTTTTGTCGTCGCCCAAATGGCAGAACACGGGGACACTGCGCATAAAGAGATCCTGTACGTCGAAATGATCTCCGTGAGAATGGGTAACGAACAAATCGCGTACGCTGCCGAGATCCAGTCCCAGCCGAATGGCCAATGCGGCGGCGTCCGGACAAAAATCAATCATCACCGTGTCGTTGACGATCAGCCCCGAACGAAGGCGGATGTTTTTACCGCCGAGCGCGCGGGCACGGTTACAGGCGTCGCAATGGCAAAAAATAGCGGGAAAGGCTTCCGCAGCGGCCGTCCCCATGTATTGCAGCTTCATAAGACGATGCTCCTTTGCAAAATATGTGCAGTCTCAGTATAGCGCACCTTGCCGTAAAAAGCAATAAAAAGCGTCAGCCGAAATACCGCGCCGCGCAACACAAGCGGTCGATTGACAAAGCGGCGGTGTGCTTGCTATAATATGCTTCGAAAAATCGGATGCGGGAGAGGCGGAGCAAAAGAATGGCAAGAGTGACCTATTTAGAGGCGGGAGAGATCGTGGGGACTCACGGCGTGCGCGGAGAGCTGAGAGTACAGCCTTGGTGTGATGCACCCGCACAGCTTGCCGCCATACACACTTTTTATTGGGATGAGCAGGGGCAAAATCCCGTCGGCGGTCGTGCGCGGGCGCATAAAAACATTGCGCTGGTGACGCTCGACGGCATTGATACGGTCGAAAAAGCGCAGGCGCTGCGCGGCAGACTCCTCTATGCCCATCGGGACGCGTTTCACCTGCCGAAGGGGCGCTATTTTGTGCGCGATCTTTTAGGGCTTTCGGTGCGGGACAGGCAGAGCGGCGACACATACGGCACGCTTTGCGATGTCAGTCAAACCGGCGCAAACAGCGTATATCATGTCAAAACGGCAACGGGCGAGGTGCTGATTCCCGCCGTGCCGGATATTGTGAGGGAAGTGGATATCGACGGCGGCGTGGTTTACATCACGCCGATAAAGGGGCTGTTTGACGATGCGGATTGATGTGATGACACTGTTTCCCGATATGTGCGAGCGGGTGCTCGGGGAGAGCATCCTCGGACGGGCACAGAATAAGGGCGCGATTGATGTACACTGCCACCAGATCCGCGATTACACGCTCAACAAGCAAAAGCAGGTGGACGATTACCCTTACGGCGGCGGACAGGGTATGGTGATGTATGCCCAGCCGATTGCCGATTGCTTTTCCGCCGTTTGCGAGCAGGCGGGGGTGCGCCCGCACCTCGTTTATATGTCGCCGCAGGGGGCGGTGCTGACCCAGCAAAAGGCAAAGGAGCTGTCGGTGCTCGACAACCTGTGTGTGCTGTGCGGACATTATGAAGGGGTGGACGAGCGGGTGCTCGAGGCGCTTGTCGACGAGGAAATCTCCATCGGCGATTATGTTTTGACGGGCGGCGAGCTGCCTGCTCTCGTGCTGATCGACTGTGTGTCGCGCATGATTCCCGGCGTGCTGTCGGAGGAGGCGTGCTTTGAGGACGAGAGCCATTATAACGGCTTGCTGGAATATCCTCAGTATACCCGCCCCGCCGTTTGGGAGGGGCGCGATATTCCGCCCGTCCTTTTGACGGGGCATCACAAAAATATCGCGCAGTGGCGACGGGAACAATCGCTGCTGCGCACGCTGCAAAAGCGGCCGGAGCTGCTGGAATCGGCCGCGTTGACCGACAAAGAGCGGATATGGCTGTCCGAACAGTGCAAAAAGGATGAGATATGACAGCAGATGACAGAAAATACCCAAAAGACAAGGGATTTACCATTTCGTTGTGAAAAAGTTTCATACCGTTGTGATAAAAAGAAAGAAAAAAATGGGGCAGAATCAACAAATTGGCGTTTTTGGATTTTTACAAAATAAGGCAGTTGCACGAAATTGCGAAAATCCGCCCGAAACGGGGACAAAATGAATTGACGAAGCATACATTTGTGGTATAATAAAGATGTTCTTTTGTTCAATGAAGATGCAAAACATTTTGATCGTCCGCTGTGAAAAGGAGATAGATGATCTATGTATGTGAAAGATGTCATGGTACAAAATCAGGTCGGCCTGCACGCTCGTCCTGCCACGTTTTTTATTCAGAAGGCGAATGAATTCAAGTCGTCTATTTGGGTGGAAAAGGAGGAGCGCCGCGTCAACGCCAAGAGCCTGCTCGGCGTGTTGTCTCTCGGAATTGTCGGCGGTACGGATATCCGCATTATTGCCGACGGCGCGGACGAGGAGGACGCCGTTGAGGCGCTCGTCGCTTTGGTACAGTCCGGCTTTGCCGATTGAGGAAAGATTGCTCCCGAAAAACCGAAAACCGTTTAAAAAAAGCGCTTCGAAACGAAGCGCTTTTTTTGATGCTCGTTTTGGGGACGAAAAAAGAACGGCACGAAACGCACAGGACGAAACGCACGGCACGGTCGGATACCGCCGGCACTTGCACAGCGGCATCGTGCGGGCGGGACCCGTGCGGGCGTGGCGCAGGTCTGCCTTTTTTTATTTTGTTTTTGTTTTTTATTGACAATAAATTTTCGATATGATATGTTCTAATTAAGATATATATGATTAGGTGTATCATTAGCCAAAAGAAATATGTTATGACAGATGGTCTTTGCGTACTTGTGAAAATGAAGGGAGACCAAACAATGAAAACCGTCAAAAAAGCAGTTGCTGTGATGATTTCGCTTATCGTGGCGTTTGCCTCGATTCCCATTGTATCGGCGGAAACCTCCGGTGATTTCAGCTATAGCGTTTTATCGGACAGCACGGCGCAGATTTCCCGTTATTCCGGGACAACTTCAAACCTTATTATTCCGGATACGATTGACGGGCACAGCATAACGAGCATAGGCGGCTGGGCATTTTACGGTTGCAGCAGTCTGACCTCTGTGACGATACCGGGCAGCGTCACGAGCATAGGTGAGTATGCATTTTATGGTTGCAGCAGTCTGACTTCCGTGACGATCCCGGACAGCGTAACGAGCATAGACAGTTGTGCATTTTCCGATTGCAGCAGTCTGACCTCTGTGACGATCCCGGACAGTGTAACGGGCATAGATGGAAATGCGTTTACGGGGACTGCATATTATAACAATTCAGATAATTGGAAAAACGGTGTTTTATTTATTGAAAATCATCTGATAAAAGTAGATAGCACTCTTAGCGGTGATTATGTTGTTCCCTCCGGTACGAAAACAATTGCAGACAGTGCATTTGAAGATTGCAGCAGTTTGACCTCTGTGACGATCCCAAGCGGTGTAACGAGCATAGGCTACCGTGCATTTTACAAATGCAGGAGTCTGACCTCTGTGACAATTCCAAACAGCGTAACAAGCATAGGCAATTATACATTTTCCTATTGCAGTGATTTGACCTCTGTGACGATTCCGGACAGTGTAACGGGCATAGGGGACGGTGTATTTATAAATTGCAGCGGTTTGATCTCTGTAACGATCCCGGACAGCGTAACGAGCATAGGTGAGTATGCCTTTTCCGGTTGCAGCGATCTGCAAAAGGTGAATATAACCGATATAGGAAAGTGGTGCGGTATAGAGTTTTATAGGTATGATTCCAACCCGCTTTATTATGCGCACAATCTTTACCTGAATGATACAAAGCTGACGGAACTGGTGATCCCGGACAGCGTAACAAGCATAGGCAATGATGCATTTTACTATTGCAGCAGTTTGACCTCTGTAACGATCCCGGACAGTGTGGCGAGCATAGGTGGTGGGGCATTTTGGGGTTGCAGCAGTCTGCAAAAGGTGAATATAACCGATATAGGAAAATGGTGCAGTATAGCGTTTAATGGGTGTGATTCCAATCCGCTTTCTTATGCGCACAATCTTTATCTAAATGATATAAAGCTGACGGAACTGGTGATTCCAGCCGGTGTAACGAGCATAGGTGAGTATGCATTTTATGGTTGCAGCAGTTTGACCTCTGTGACGATCCCGAACAGCGTCACGAGCATAGGCGACTGGGCATTTTCCTGGTGCAACAGTTTGACCTCTGTGACGATCCCGGACAGCGTCACGAGCATAGGCGACTGGGCATTTGACTTGTGCTATAGCCTTTGGCATGTATTATATAAAGGCACAAAAGAACAGTGGAACGCCATCAATATCGGATCCGGGAATGATGCTTTAACCGGTGCCAAACGGCATTACAGCGCATCCGGCGATGAAATCGAATATATGATCACCCAAGAACCGACTTGCACAACGGACGGAACGGCAGTATACCATTGCTCTGTTTGTGGAAGAGAAACTCCTTCCAACGCTATCGCCGCGTTGGGACACGAGTTTATAAACGGTGCGTGCATCGGATGCGGACAGTTTATTGAATCGGAGCATGATTATGTCAACGATTGCGATCTGACATGGAATATTTATAAACCGTACGCGAAACAAATTGCGGTTACATTTTCGAGCGATACCTATACAGAGTCGGGCTGCGACTTTATCTGTATCTATGATAGAAACGACAATGTAATCGGAACATATTCGGGCTCTGAACTGGCTTCAAAGGTGATTACGGTGCAAGGGGATACCGTTAAAATCAGACTTATGTCAGATAGTTCCGATACCGCATACGGTTTTGCTGTGACAAACATTGAGGTCACCTATTCTGACAGCATATTTTACGGCGATTTGAACGGCAACAGCAGCTTGGATATAGAGGATTCTCTCTCTCTTTATCAGTACATGGGCGGTCGGCTGCTTTTGACGGATGAGCAAAAGGCGTTGGCGGATGTGAATCGAGACGGCGTGCTGACGCTGGCGGACGCGCTCCTGCTTTACCGAGTGGCGTCGGGCAGGACGACCCTGTAACCGCCGCAGCGGAATAGAGGATGCGATAACACGGGATACATGGCCGCGTCGAGCAATAGGCTCGGCGCGGCTTTTTTCGTGTATGCGATGCGGCGCACCAAAGCCTCCCCCCTCGTCAGAGAGGGCCTAAGAACCTGCCTCCCTCTGATGAGGGAGGTGGCAAAAATTTTTGATTTTTGACGAAGGGAGAGAAAAGAAAGCGGATTATTACCTGTTTTCGATCAACACAGAACATTTTTATTCTCTCCCTCAGTCACCTGCGGTGCCAAGCCCCCTCGTCAGAGGGAGCCGAGGGAAAGGGCGGCTTTTTTTACACAAGAGAGGGAGCGATGCAAAGCGGTTCTTGTATCGGCATATAAAAAATGGTATACTGTAAAAGGATAAATCGGTTTAGGAAAATCCGTATACAACTTGAAAACGGCGAGGGGGGAAAACGGATGGAACAGGATGCGCGTTTGGCGGCGCTGCGTGCGCAGGCAATGGCGCTGCCGCTTTCCCCCGGCGTGTATATCATGCGCGACAAAAGCGGAAAGGTGATTTATGTCGGCAAGGCAAAGGCGCTCAAAAACCGCGTCAGTCAATATTTCGGCTCGCCGACAGGACATTCCGAAAAGGTGCGCCAAATGGTCGCGCATGTTGAAAAATTTGACTATATTGTTGTGGGGAGCGAGTTTGAGGCGCTGGTGCTCGAATGTTCGCTGATCAAACAGTATGCGCCGAAATACAATATCCTTTTAAAAGACGACAAGGGTTATCATTATATCCATGTTTCGCCGCCGCCCTTTTCGCGTATTTCCGTCATCAAGCAAAAATCGACCGACGGCGGACGGGATATCGGGCCGTATATGAGCTCGTACGGCATCAAGCAGGCGGTGGACGAAGCCAACAAGGTATTCGGCTTGTCCACCTGCAGCCGTGCGCTGCAATACGGGAGGCGTCCGCCGAGAACCGAGCGCCCATGTCTCAACCATCATCTCGGGCAGTGCTGCGCGCCGTGTACGGGGCGGATTTCCGAGCAGGAGTATGCGTCGCGCGTGGAGGGGGCTGTCGAGCTGCTGACGCACGGCAGCGCCCGGATGCTGCCGCTGCTGCAAACGCAGATGGAGCAGGCGGCGCAGGAACTGGATTTTGAAAAAGCCGCACGGCTGCGCGACCGTATGGCGGCGATTCGCCGCCTGGACAGCCGGCAAAAGGTGGTCATGTCCCGCATCAAGGAGCAGGATGTCATTGCCATGGTGCGCAGCGGCGGGAAATCCTGCTTTGAGGTTTTTCGTTTTACGGGAGGCGCGCTGACCGATCGGGAAGACCTGATTACGGAGGAGCTGGAAAACGAGGCCGGCGACCGCAGTGAATTTTTGCGGCGTTATTATGCCGCGCGGGACAATATACCGCCGCAGGTGACGGTGGACGAGCTGCCGGAGGACAAAGAGCTGCTCGAACGGTTTTTAAGCGAAAAAGCGGGACGGCGTGTACGGATCGTCTGTCCGCAGCGGGGCGAGCAGGCGCAGCTTGTTTCGATGTGCAGGGACAATGCCGCCCAGCATCTGGCAGACCGTCTGGGCATGAGCGGACGCGAAACGGCGGCGCTCGACGAGCTGGGTGCGCTGCTCGGCTTGGACGCTCCGCCGCAGTATATCGAGAGCTATGATATCTCCCATACGGCGGGAGAGGACGCGGTGGCGGGCATGGTCGTGTTTGAAAACGGGCGGCCGCTCAAAAGCGCTTACCGCCGCTTTGCCATACATCAGGCGCGCGGGGGCGATGACTGCGCCGCCATGCAGGAGGTGCTTGCCCGCCGCTTTGTCGAATACCGTGAGCATATGGGAGAAAGCGGCTTCGGGCGGCTGCCCGATTTGATTCTGTTGGACGGCGGACAGGCACAGGTGCGCGCGGTGCAGGAGGTGCTGCGGCAGCTTGCCGTTGAAGTGCCGCTGTTCGGGCTGGTCAAGGACGGACACCACCGCACGCGCGCGGTGGCGGCGGACGGCGGTGAGCTGTCGGTGCAGTCGCATCGCGCGGCGTATTCGCTGGTGTCGGCGCTTCAGGAGGAGGTTCACCGATTTGCCGTCGGATACCACCGCAAAACCCGCAGCCGCAAAATCGGCACGGCGCTGACCGCCGTTCCCGGAATCGGCGAGACACGGGCGAAAGCGCTTTTGCGGCAGTTCGGCTCGGTAAAAGCGGTGTCGCAGGCGAGCGAGGAGGAGCTGATGCTGGTCAAGGGCATGACCCGCCCCGCGGCAAAAGCGTTGGCCGCGTATTTTAAAGAGCACCCGAGCACCTAGCTGTCTGCCGGCAGATGCTTTGCGGCGCATGCGGTGTGTATACGGTGCTCATGCGAGTGTCAAAAAACAATCTTTTCCCCCTCTTCTTATACAGGGGAGACTTTGGTGCGGGGTCATCCATAGGCCCCTCTGACGAGGGGGCTGTCACGGCATTCGCCGTGACTGGGGGAGAGAATAAAATTGTTCTGTATTTGTCGGAAATAGGTAATAATTCGCTTTCTTTTCTCCCTCCTGCTCCCTCATCAGAGGGAGGCAGGCGTCAACCCCTTCGTCACGGCTTGACGCCGTGCCGCCTCCCCTTACACAGGGGAGGCGGTGGTACAACAGATTTCTTCGATGGGAAGAAGCAGCGCACAAAAATGCTCTGCTTCTTTGCTAAGTGTCTTTCTTGCCCCCTTTTTTGGGTGTCGGGAGCGTTAAAAAAGTCAGTCAGTCGTTTTACAGTACGTTTTTTTGACAAGCTGATGCAGTGTGTATACACACCGCATAAAAAAGACTTGCGCGAAACCGCATTTGGCGATACAATAAAACAAGACATAAAAATTGCCGACAGCTTGGCAGACGACGGGTTGCTTTATCAAAAGCCGTCGGAAGATGGGCAAAAACAGGAGGTCTATTGATGAAGGATCATTATGAAAGTCCGTTTTGTTCGCGCTATGCGAGCGACGAGATGCAATATTTGTTTTCTCCGGATCATAAATTCCGCACCTGGCGGCGGCTGTGGGTCGCGCTGGCCGAAAGTGAACAGGAGCTGGGACTGCCGATTACGGACGGGCAGATCGCACAGATGAAGGCGCATATCGACGATATCAATTATGAGGTTGCAGCGGCGGAAGAAAAAGAAGTGCGCCACGATGTGATGGCGCATGTGCATGCTTACGGCAAGCAATGCCCCGACGCAAAGGGAATCATCCACCTCGGCGCGACGAGCTGCTATGTGGGAGATAACACCGATCTCATCATTTTATACGACGCGCTGCGGCTGGTGCGCAAAAAGCTGGTCAACGCCATTGCACTGCTGGGAGAATTTGCCGAAAAATATAAGGATTTGCCGACGCTCGGCTTTACGCATTTCCAGCCGGCACAGCCGACAACCGTCGGCAAGCGCGCAACGCTGTGGACGCAGGAATTCCTGATGGACTTGGAAGAGGTCGAATTCCGACTTTCCAACGCCAAGCTGCTCGGCTCGAAAGGTACGACCGGCACGCAGGCGAGCTTTTTGGAGCTCTTTGAGGGAGATCACGAAAAATGTGAGGAGCTCGACCGCCGCATTGCCCGAAAAATGGGCTATGACGCCTGCTTTGCGGTGTCGGGGCAGACCTACCCGCGCAAGCTGGACGCCGCGATTCTTTCCACGCTGTCCGGCATTGCGCAGAGTGCCGCGAAGTTCAGCAACGATATTCGACTGCTGCAGCATCTCAAGGAGATCGAGGAACCGTTTGAGAAAAAGCAGATCGGCTCCAGCGCGATGGCGTATAAGCGCAATCCGATGCGCAGCGAGCGCATCGCGTCGCTGTCGCGTTATGTGATTGCGGACGCGCTCAATCCCGCGATGACCGCTTCGACCCAGTGGTTTGAGCGCACGCTGGACGACAGCGCCAACAAGCGCATCAGCGTTTCGGAGGCGTTCCTTGCGGTGGATGCGATTCTGGCGCTTGTCATCAATGTGGTCGACGGGCTGGTCGTCAACACGGCGGTTATCGACCGGCATCTGCGCGCGGAGCTGCCCTTTATGGCGACGGAGAACATTATGATGGACTGTGTCAAGCGCGGCGGCGACCGCCAGGAGCTGCATGAGGCCATCCGCGTCCATTCAATGGCGGCGGCTCAGCGCGTAAAGCAGGGAGACGGCGTCAACGATCTGCTCGAGCGCATTGCGGGAGATCCCGTTTTCGGCATCACAAAGGAGGAGCTGGACGAAACGCTTGATCCGATGCGCTTTGTGGGACGCGCGCCGCAGCAGACGGAGAATTTCCTCAGAGACTGTGTCGCACCGGTTTTGAAAACCTATGAGAAGGAGCTCGGACTGTCGGTCGAGATCAAGGTTTGAGAAAAACCGCGCGGCATTGCGCGGGCAGTGCAGCGATATAGGGATATAGCGATATATGAAAAAACGGGGCCGGCGATTGCCGACCCCGTTTTTTTGGTGCGAAAACAAACTTATTTCAGGCTGTTCTCGTACTGCTCGATCATCTTCTTGACCATCTGGCCGCCGACAGAACCGGCCTGCTTCGAGGTCAAATCGCCGTTGTAGCCCTGCTTCAGGTTGACGCCCACCTCGTTGGCGGCTTCCATCTTAAAGCGGTTGAGGCCCTCGCGCGCCTCGGGAACCATCGTCTTGCTCTTAGACATAACTTGTACTCTCCTCAGTTGCCGGCGGCCGTTCTTTTTAAACAGAGTGCCGCCGTTTGTATATTGAATGCGTTTGCAGTCATAGTTTCGGCGGAAAAAAGGGGAATATGCCAACCAATTTTTACATATGTGCGCCGATGGATATCAAAAACGGCAATCAGCGAACAAATAAAACAGGTGTTCGGCAAAATGTCGGATAGCGCGCTCCGAACAAAAGGAAGGAGCGCGTTGTCGGGATTCCCTTTTTTACCCCTATATTTAGAGGAGAGTTTCGCAAGAAAAATCTATATCCTGTAAAAATTTTGAAATTTTTGGGAAAAAATGAAATTTTTTTAAAAATCCGCTTGATTTTTTTGAAAAACGGGGGTATAATGTGGATGAACATTTGTTCTGAACTGTTTTCGGAATGTGTCTGAGGGAGGCAACCATGAGCATGATCATCAGTATTGTCAGTATCGCGGCTTTGTCCGTGACGGCATTGTATATGTTTGTTCGCGCCCGTTTTATGGCGACGCGCCGTGTCGCCGGCGTGGCGCTGGGGATGGCCGTTTGCGAGACGGCGATGGCGGGACTGCTTTCGGGCGTCACCAATCCGACGGTAATGGGTCTGTTGATCGCCGCGCGGGTAACGGTGCTTGTTTGCTGTGTGCTTGCCATGCGTCGTGACCGTGAGCGCGCCAAGATGCGTGCCCGCCGCCGCAACCGCTTTACGGTCGATCTGTACAATGCAGAGTATCCGCTGAAAGTGGTGCGCCGCAAGAGCAATGCGGAGCAGGTCAGCGTGGTGGCGTGACCGGCTGTCTGAAACGCGCGGCAGCAGGCGACATAGTGCGCGGCTTTCTGTATGTGAGACATATTTCTTTTCCCCTTTTAAAATAGGAATCCCTGAGAGACAAAAAGGGCATTTGAGACAAAATGCCCTTTTTGTCTCTTTTTATGCCCGCAAGCAGGCGACAAACGGCGCCGAAAACCTTCTGCGTGCCTGTATGCAGAAATGGGCGGCTGTGTTTGGGTTTTATGTTTTGGCTTTATAAAGCTACCATAACAAGGGGGCATACAGGGCAACCGATTTTGACAGGCAAGCGAAAGCGTTTTGCAAGCGAGTAAAGGGGCATGCCGCCGAGAGACAAGCGAGCGCCTCTTTTTGCTTTTACGGGCGGTTTGGTGATGATACCCGTACTGTTAAATTTTTTTGACGGAAAGGGGTCGGGGTTTACAAATGCATAAAAATGCGGTACAATAT
>JBJEIR010000121.1:0-11339 GCA_051877215.1 Acutalibacteraceae bacterium
TTGATTGAAGGTGTTATGATGCGCGGACCGTACAAAACGGCCATGGCGGTGCGTCATACAAGCGGAGAAATCCGCACCGATGAGTGGGAAAATGTCAAAAAGAAACCGCTGATCATGCGTATTCCGATCGTGCGCGGTATTTTCAACTTTATCGACTCGATGATCGTCGGCTATAAATGCCTGATGAAATCGGCGGAAATGAGCGGTATGGAAGAACTGGAAGAGGAGGAAAACGAGAAGCCGAAAACAGAAGAAGAAAAGCAGAAACAAAGTCGGTTTATCAAGCGGCTGATGTCGGTGGTTGCGGTTTTCAGCGCTGTTTTGGGTGTGGTGCTTTCCGTGGTGCTGTTTATGTATCTGCCCGTTTTGGTGTATGATCTTGTTTCGCCGCTTTTGGGAGTGACGGCAGATCCCGCAAATGCGGATGCCGTTGCCTACAATAATTTTATCAAAGCGCTGGTTACCGGCATCTTAAAGATACTGATCTTCCTCGGATATATGATTCTCGTCTCTCAGATGAAAGATATCAAGCGCGTTTTCCGCTATCATGGTGCAGAGCATAAAACCATTTTCTGCTATGAACACGGCAAGGAATTAACGGTGGAAAATGTGCGTGCGGAAAGCCGTTTTCACCCGCGCTGCGGCACATCCTTTATGATTTTGATGCTCTTTGTCGGCGTCGCGGTATCGATGTTTATCCCCGCCGATCTTCCGACATGGCTGTATGCCGCCGTTAAATTGCTGACGCTTCCGATTGTCGTGGGTGTCGGATATGAGCTTTTAAAACTGGCGGGGCGTTATGAAAACTGGTTTACCAAAGCAATTTCCGCGCCGGGAAAATGGATGCAGCGTATTACGACAAAAGAACCGTCGGACGATATGATCGAATGTGCCATCACGGCCTTTCTCGCCGTTGTTCCGGAGGATAAAACGGCGGATAATTGGTAAAAAAGGGGCTTTTGTATGACTGCTCTGGATATGTATCACGCGATAACAGAGCTGCTTGAAAAGGCGGGGTGCGACAGCCCCGCCTTTGACGCTTGCTGTCTGCTGGAGGACATCGGGGGCTTGCCGCACGGCATACGCCCCGATGAGCGTTGCCTGACAGATGAACAGGCAGCGATGCTTGCGGCGGCTGCCGAACGGCGGGCAAACGGCGAGCCGCTGCAATATATTTTGGGACAATGGGATTTTCTGTCATTGACGCTGGAGGTGGGCAAGGGGGTTCTGATTCCCCGACCGGATACCGAGCTGCTGTGTGAAACAGCAGCCGAAAAGCTGCGCGACACAAAATGCCCGCAGGTTCTTGATTTGTGCGCCGGAAGCGGTTGTGTAGGACTCGGGCTTTGTTCTCTTTTACGCGATGCACAGGTCACAGCGGTAGAAATGTCAGAGGAGGCGCTTGCATTTTTGCGGCGAAATACAGCGCGTTATCCGCAATATGCGGTAACGGCGGTGAAAGATGATGTTTGTGCGCCGAAAAAACGATACACGCCTGTTGATGCTGTTTTGTCCAACCCGCCGTATATTCCGAGCGGGGAGATCCCGTCTCTGATGAAAGAGGTACAGCATGAACCGCGCATTGCCTTGGATGGCGACGCGGACGGCTTGCGCTTTTATCGCGCCATCGCAGAGCATTGGCTGCCTTTGCTGAAAAAAGGCGGGTTGCTCGCCGTCGAAGTGGGAATCGGACAGGCGGAAAGTGTGAAAACCATTTTGGAATCGGCCGGTATGATTGAGACGGAGGTTTGTTTTGACCTCGGCGGGATTGCTCGGGTGGTGTCCGCCAAAAAAGCAAATGATTTTTCATGAAAAAGAGACCGCCGGTCTGCTGAAATTTCCCATGCGGATTTATTGATTTTTTTGTCAAAATGTATTGACAAACGAAGTGGGAATCGGTATAATAAACAGCGTTGTGACGGGAAGCGCTGTCTCGGCCAACAATTTTATATGGCCCGGTAGTTCAGCTGGTTAGAACGCTAGCCTGTCACGCTAGAGGTCGACGGTTCGAGCCCGTTCCGGGTCGCCATTTTTGCTGATATAGCTCAGTAGGTAGAGCGCATCCTTGGTAAGGATGAGGTCACCAGTTCGACTCTGGTTATCAGCTCCATAAAAAAGCAGGGACATTGCTGTCCCTGCTTTTTTATTGTTCTTGTTTTGACGGATATATATAAACCGTTTTACAGCTGCCATTCGATTTCGCCTATGCCGTGTTCGCGTAAGAAAGCGTTGGTTTTGGAGAAGTGTCGGCATCCGAAAAAACCGCGGCTGGCGGACAGAGGGCTTGGGTGGACGGTTTTTAAGATGAGATGATGGGGATTATGGAGCAGTGCCGTTTTGGCGCCGGCATTGGCGCCCCACAGCAGAAAGACCATCGGTTTTTCCCGCTTATCCAAAAGAGAAATGACCCGATCGGTAAAGATTTCCCATCCCATGCCTTTGTGACTGTTGGGCTGTCCTTGGCGCACAGTTAATACCGTGTTGAGCAGCAGTACGCCCTGTTTCGTCCACGGCTCAAGACAGCCCGTTTGAGGGATGGGAATGCCGAGGTCGCTGTGCAGTTCTTTATAGATGTTCTGTAATGAAGGCGGCGGCTGCACACCCGGCTGCACCGAAAAGCACAGACCGTGCGCCTGCCCGGGCCCGTGGTAGGGATCCTGCCCCAAAATGATCGCTTTGACATCGCTGTAGGAGGTCGATTGAAGAGCGTTGAAAATATGGTACATATCGGGGTAAATCGTTTGTGTGGCATATTCCCGCTTTAAAAACGCACGCAGTTTTCGGTAGTAATCCTGCTGAAATTCGTCTTTGAGAAGTTCGTCCCATTCGTTTCCAAATGTCACCATATACGGTTCTCCTTGCTGTAAAATGCGATTACAGTATAGCAGATAAACGGGAGTTTGAAAAGAATTTTTTCAATATTCCCAAGATGCCCGGCGACAAATAATAAAAGAAACGCGCCTATCTGTCAAAAAGCCGATGCTCGCTTTGTTCACACGGTATGGTTAAAAAAGGAAAACAGGCGTCGAAAAAAGCCTCCTTCGGCAGGATTTCTTTTTATAACCGAGAAGCAGGACTTTTAGTTTGTCTGCGGCACTGGACAAGCGGTGGGATACATGTTAAAATAATAATCGGTTTTGTTTTCAAAGGGCTATATTTGGAAGGGCGTGAGAGAATGGGTGTACATTTTTATGCGATGCTTTCGCGTATGAAGTATATCAACCGATGGGCGCTGATGCGCAATACACGAGAGGAAAATCTCTGCGAGCATTCGCAGGATGTGGCGGTTATTGCTCATGCGCTTGCTGTATTGACCAATACGCGTTTCGGCGGTCAGGCGGATGAGGGGCGCTGTGCACTGCTTGCGCTGTATCACGATGCGCCGGAGATTTTGACGGGGGATTTGCCGACACCGGTCAAATATGACAACCCCGCGATTCGCGACGCATATAAAGATTTGGAAACCGTCGCCGCCAACAAACTGCTGAGTATGCTGCCCGACGATTTGCGCCCTGCTTATGAACCGTTGCTGCTTTCTGCGGACGATTATCCGCTTGAGCGAAGAATTGTCAAAGCGGCGGATAAGATCGCGGCGCTTTTGAAATGTGTTGAGGAAACAAAACAGGGAAACCGAGAATTTGAGCAGGCGCGCCGGTCAACGGAGGAAGCTGTTCGGAAGATGAATCTCCCGGCGGCAACATGTTTTCTCGATGAGTTTTTGCCTGCGTTTGCTCTTACATTGGACGAACAGCACGATTGAGCTTACATCTTAAAATACAGAATATGGATAAGGGAGATGCCGCTGCCGTGAATTATGCCGAAGAATCGTTAAAGCTGCACAAAGAATGGAAGGGAAAAATCGAGGTCGTTTGCCGCGTGCCGATGGAGACGCGGGATGACTTATCGCTGGCGTATACGCCGGGAGTGGCGCAGCCGTGCCTTGCCATCAAAGAGGATCCTGCCAAAAGCTATGAGCTGACTCGCCGCGCCAATTTGGTGGCGGTGGTCACAGACGGCACCGCCGTTTTGGGGCTCGGAGACATCGGCCCGGAGGCGGGAATGCCCGTGATGGAGGGCAAATGCGCACTCTTTAAAGCGTTCGGAGATGTGGACGCGGTGCCGCTTTGCGTACGCAGTAAGGATGTCGATGAAATCGTGCGTACGGTTTCATTGATCGCGGGCAGCTTTGGGGGTATCAATCTGGAGGATATCGCGGCGCCTCGCTGCTTTGAAATCGAAAAAAAGCTGAAAGCCTGCTGTGACATTCCGGTTTTTCATGATGATCAGCACGGCACGGCGATTATCGTGGCGGCGGCGGCAATCAATGCCTGCCGTTTGACGGGGCGGGCACTTGAAGATGTCAAAGCGGTGATCAACGGCGCGGGTGCTGCAGGGACGGCGATTTCGGCCATGCTGCAAAGCATCGGTATTCGGGATATTGTTATGTGCGATAAAGCCGGGGCGCTTGTCGCCGGGGACGACACGCTCAGTGAGGCGCACAAAGCTTTGGCATCCGTCACCAATCCGCGCCGCCTGAAAGGCTCGCTTGCGGATGTTATGGCGGGAGCGGATCTGTTTGTCGGCGTATCTGCTCCGAACATGGTGAGCGGAGAAATGGTGAAAACGATGAATGCGTCTCCGATGATTTTTGCCATGGCCAATCCCGTTCCGGAAATCATGCCGGATGAGGCAAAAGCGGCGGGTGCCGCCGTCGTGGGAACGGGACGCAGCGATTATCCGAACCAGATCAACAATGTGCTCGCATTTCCCGGCATATTCCGAGGAGCGCTTGATGTGCGGGCAAAGGACATCAATGAGGAAATGAAGCGGGCGGCAGCCTTTGCCATTGCCGATTTGATTTCCGATGAAGAACTGAGTGAAGAGTATATTTTGCCGAGTGCGCTTGACAAACGGGTTGCTCCCGCCGTTGCGGCCGCGGTGTCAAAAGCGGCGCGGGAAAGCGGCGTTGCAAGAATCTGAAAATGCCTGATTGGTGGGTATGCGCACAGGCGTATTGTTTCCTTTTTAGGGGGAGAAGAACAGAATGAAAAAGCCTTCGGTGCGCGGGCGCTTTGCGCCTTCTCCGAGCGGTCGGATGCATCTTGGAAATGTGTTTTGTGCACTGATGGCATGGCTTTCCGCAAAGTCGGCCAAAGGAGAAATCCTGCTGCGGATTGAAGATTTAGATACGCAGCGCTGCCGCCCGGAATATACCGCACAAATCCTTGACGACCTCCGCTTTTTGGGACTGACCTTTGATGAGGGGGAAGGAGTGGGCGGACCGCATGAGCCGTATTGCCAGAGCGACCGAAAACAGGAATATGAAGCCGCATTTCGGGTACTGCAGGATAAGGGCGCGGTGTATCCGTGCTTTTGCAGCCGAAGTGAGCTGCACGCGGCAAGCGCACCGCATACGGCGGACGGCCGCACGGTATACAGCGGGAAGTGTCGGTCGCTTTGTGCCGACGATATAAAAAAACGGTCGGAACTGCATGCGCCCGCCTATCGCCTTTGTATGCCGCGGGAGGAGATTGTCTTTGAGGATCGGCATTACGGCCGACAAATGCAGCGCCTTGACAGGGAGTGGGGCGATATTGTCGTGCGGCGTTCGGATGGCATTTTTGCCTATCAGATGGCGGTCGTGGCAGATGACGCGGATATGGAGATCACGGAAGTTGTGCGCGGGAGCGATTTGCTGTCGTCCGTTGCGCCGCAAGTATATATCTATCGTTTGCTTGGGAAAAAGCCTCCTGTTTTTGCTCATGTCCCGTTGCTGCTCGCTCCCGACGGACGCCGTCTTTCCAAACGGGATCGCGATTTGGATATGGGTGCCTTGAGAAACCGCTTCGCTTCACCGGAGCCGCTCATAGGCAAGCTGCTTTATTTAGCGGGTCTGCTTGAAAAGGCGGAACCGATCAGCGCCTTGGAGGCGGTAGGGATCTTTTCGTGGGAAAAATTGACAAAAGAGGATATTACGGTTTCTTCGGTCGATTTTTAGCGAAGAAAACAGCGGCCGCTTGACAACAGCGCGGAATATGCGTTATACTTTTTTCACAGACTGTTGCTTTATAGGAGCAAATAAAATTCAAAAAATACCGTGAGAGCTGTTTTGCTTTGGCGAAAGGAGAAAGAGGTGAGAGGATGCGTTCTGTTCGTACAACGCTTGTTGTTCTTTTGGCGGCGATTGTCGTGACGCTGGTCGGCTGTGAACGGCCGGCTTATTATGATCCATACGGGGGTGCAGATCCCGAGACGATTACAACGGCCACTTTTCGGACGGCGACGCAGCCGTCTATGACCGGTATTGTACTCAACAAACCGACAACGACTACCGTTTTGACCGTGACTACCGAGCTGCATGTCCCGGACGGATATATGATTTGCCCCACTTGCCACGGCGCGAAAACGGTATGTGAATACTGTCACGGAACCGGAAAACGGGAGGGCGAGACGCTTGACCCCAACACGGGAATCTATAAAAAATATACGGCTGACTGCGGGATGTGCTCTGAGGAGGATCCCGGATATCTGCTGTGTGAGACCTGCCATAACAAACTGGTTGTTCCGATTTCGTAAACATTTTTAACACAAAAGCGGCTGCGTTTGCCAAACACAAACGCAGCCGCTTTTCTCTTGCTTAACACAAAGCTCAATCGTTAAAAACGATTTCGTGTCCGGATTCGGAGGAGTCATAGATTGCCTGCATGGTACGGGCGGTGACAACGACCGTATCAATGTGTGACGGCAGCTTTTCGCCGCTTTGAATACAGGAGATAAAGGAGTCAATTTCGTTTTGGAACATATCTTTGGTCTGGAAGGAGGGGGCCATGTCGTAAAGCATGCCGTTTTTCACGCCGTACAAACGGAAATCTCCGCCGTATTGCAGACGAACGCCTGCCTTGTCTCCGAGAAAATCAATATACATTTCGCCGACGCCGATGTTCTGAGCCCATGCGCCGTTGAGCGTGATGGTCGGGCCTTCGGTGCGGATCATGGCGGTGACAAAATCGTCTACATCATATGTTCCGTTTTCAAAATCGGCGGACTGCTTTGCCCACATGTTGACATATGCGTAATCCTTGATATCTTTGCCGAGCTTGCAGTAAGCCTTGCCGGATACGGTCTTGGCGGCAGGATCACCCGTACAATACATGATAAGATCGAGGAAATGCACGCCCCAGTCGATCAAGACGCCGCCGCCGGCAATCGCCTTCTGCGTGAAAGGCCCGCCGATGCCGGGAATGGAACGGTGCGCGCGGAAGGAGCCGTACACATGATAAACCTCGCCGAGCTCGCCTCCGTCAATCAGCTCTTTGATGCGATTGACCGCCGAGTTGAAGCGGTTGACAACGCCGATGTTCAGCGTCATACCGGTTTCATGCTGAACCTTCTGCATTTCCAGCACTTCCGCATAGGTACGGGCGGCCGGCTTTTCACACAGGACATGCTTGCCTGCGCGCATGGCATCAATGGAAATCTGCGGATGCATGTGGTTGGGGGTGCAGACGGAGACGGCGGTGACTTCGGGGTCGTTCAGCGCCACATGATAATCCTCAATGGCTTCACCGCAGCCGTATTTTTCAACGGCTTCTTTGGCGCGCTCGGGGATGATGTCGCAAAAATACTTGATTTCTGCATCCGGGCAGTTCATGTAAGAGGGGATGTGCGCACTGTTTGCAATCGTACCGCAACCGATAACAGCTACCTTGATTTTAGCCATAAGAAATTCCTCCTGTTTTTTTGCTGTGGGGATTTATATAATCGGCTTTTAGCCGCATTATATTATATCGGCGTTTAGCCGCATTATATTTTAGAACGGAGCAGCTCCATTGCCGATTTGACATCGGCAACGGGATCGGGGCCGACTTCCCGCTCAATGGTCAGATATCCGTGATAACCGATTTCTTTTAAAGCGGCAAGATAGGCATCAAAATCAACACGGCCCTCGCCGAGAGGCGTTTCGAGGAAATAATCGCTCATGCGCATATCGCCGATGCCGCCGTCCGCAAAGAAATCGTAAATCACCTGCGGATCTGTCTTTTTCAGCATAATGCCGTCCTTGGCGTGGGTGTGTACGATATAGTCCTTGAGGATATGCACCGCTTCAACCGGATCCTGGTCGGTGACCATGACAAAATTGGCGGGATCGAGGTTGACCGCCATTCCTTTGCAGCCGAGACTGTCAAGGAAGGTTTTCATGGTGGTTGCTTTTTCGGGGCCGGTTTCGATGGCAAAGTGCATTCCCTTGCTTTCGGCATAGGCTCCGAGCGTGTAGCAAGCCTCTTGCATGATCTTGTAACGGTCGCAGGAAGTATCCTCGGGGATGACGCCGATGTGCGTTGTAATGACGGAGGCTCCCAAGGATTCTGCAATATCCACAATGCGCTTGGAAACGGCGATTTTTTGAGGGTTGTCCTCCGCTTTTGCAAAGCCGTGACCGCCCAAATCTCCGCAAACAGCGGAAATCTCCAGGGAATTGTCACGCAGTATCTGCATGACCTCTGCGGTCTTTTGAGGCGTCATATTTTCGGGGGCGAGTTCACCCTCCACCATATACATTTGGATGCCGTCCGCTCCGAGAGAATGGGCAATTTCAACATTGGTCTTGAAATCGCGGCGGAAGCTGTCCACAATGATGCCCAGCTTGAAATCACTCATGCGTTTTCAGTCCTTTCCTGAGAACATTCAAAATAGAGAAAGCTCCACCCTGACGGGTGCCCTATACATGGGGTATTGTAATCAATTTCCTTTCATTTGTAAAGTTTTATTTTTGCGTATCCGGTTATCCTCAGTTGTGCCTTATGTGAGAAATTTTGACAAACAAAAAGCGATACTTGTCCGACGGCTCTTTTCCCGTTATCATAAAATAAAAAGCGGAAAAGGAGGAAGCGGCCGTGTCGGAGAAAGCCAAAAAATATATTCTGTTCGCCGTGATGGGGATTTTTACCGTATCGGTGATCCTTCTGAGCTTTTTGTCGGCGCCCTCGGTGCTGCTGCCGACGATGAAGGATATGCGTCCTGCGGGTGGGGAAGAGAGTGCGGCGGTACAAAGCTGGCCGGTCGATTTGAATACCGTTTCCAAGGAGACCTTGGTGCTGCTCGATGGGCTGAGTGATGTGCTTGCCGAGCGGATCATTGCCTATCGGGAGGAGCACGGCGGCTTTCGCTCGGTGGAGGAATTGACGGAAATCAAAGGGATAGGGGAAAAGCGCCTGGCCGCATGGAAACCGTATTTTTATGTGGAATGATTTTCAAAAAAACACCGACAGGCAAAAAAGAAAAGGTTGTAAAAATCGACAAATAGGTTGCGCAAAAACAATATATTTGGTATAATAAAAAAAGAATGCTGTTTGAAAATGCTTTTGGGAGAGATTTGCTTTGAATATAACCTTGATTGCTCATACGCCGGATCCCGAAAAAGTGGTAGCTGCCGCCGCAAAGCTTTGTTACAGCAGCAGCGATGTGCAGACGCTTATGGAGGATCTCACCCCGGAAAAAATAGATCGGTTCGTGCAGATGCTGGCGTCTTACGGGCATGAAAGTCCGACGGAGCATGTGACATTTACCTTTGGAATTGAAGGCATCTCGCGAAGCTGTACGCATCAGCTGGTGCGCCATCGGATTGCTTCCTACAGCCAAAAAAGTCAGCGCTATGTCAGCGAACATGATTTTGAGTATATTACTCCGCCGGCTATCGCGCAGGATGAGGAGGCGACGGCCTGTTATGAGCGCGCAATGAAGCAGGCCGACGAAGCGTATAACACGCTTGCGGATCTTCTCGAACGCCGCTATGTCGCTGAGCTGACGGCACAGGGAAAGGATGAAAAGGAGGCGGCGCGTACCGCCCGTAAAAAAGCGATCGAGGACGCTCGCTTCGTTTTGCCGAACGCCTGCGAAACCAAAATTATTGTGACGATGAATGTGCGCACTCTCATGAACTTTTTCCGCCATCGCTGCTGCAATCGCGCGCAATGGGAAATTCGGGCCGTGGCACAGGAGATGCTCCGTATCTGCCGTGAAACGGCGCCGGCGCTCTTTGCGCATGCCGGTCCCTCGTGCGTGAACGGGCCGTGTCCCGAAGGCAGTATGAGCTGCGGAAAAATGCTCGAAATGCGCGAACGCTATCGTGCCTGAGGGGGTGGCTCATATGGGAAAATTGATTGTTTTGGACGGCTTGGACGGCAGTGGAAAATCAACGCAGCTTGCGGCGGTGGACGCGTGGCTGAACAAAGAGGGGATCGCACATCGTCAGATTTCTTTTCCCGATTATGAGCAGCCGTCCTCCGCGTTGGTGCGGCAGTATTTGGCGGGGGAATTCGGCGGTACGCCGGATGCAGTCAACGCCTATGCCGCTTCCTCTTTCTATGCAGTGGATCGGTATGCCAGCTTTAAGCGCTTTTGGCAGGAGGCGTACGAAAGCGGAGAGCTGATCATAGCCGCCCGTTACACCACCTCCAATGCCATTCACCAGATGTCAAAGCTCCCGAGAGAAGAATGGAATGCCTATCTTGCATGGCTTGCCGATTATGAATATCGTTTGCTTGCCTTGCCCTGCCCGAATGAGGTGCTTTTTTTGGATATGCCTCCCTTGGTGTCTCAAAAGCTGATGAGTGGGCGATATGAGGGGGACGAAAGCAAAAAAGATATCCATGAACGCGACAGGGCGTATTTGAACAGATGTCGGGAAGCGGCGCTTTATGCCGCCTCACATGACGGATGGCGGGTCATTCCGTGCGCGCACGGCGAAACGCCGCGCGCTGTCGGAGAGATCACTGCCGAGTTGACTGCGGCTATACAGCGCGCGGTATTATAAATGCAACCGTTCTGTTTGATGACGGATTTTTGCGTATATTCGGCGTATAAATGTGCAGATATATATCGGAAAACAAATTATGAAACCGGACAAATCGGAAATACCGACAGAGAAGACGGATGCCGATTTTTCAGTCGTACGGCGGAGAGGAAGAAAACCATGATCTATGTGCTGCTGGCAAACGGATTTGAGGAATTGGAGGCGCTGGCCCCCGTTGACCTGCTTCGCAGAGCCGGTTGTGATGTCCGAACGGTGGCAATCGCTTGCGGCGATGATGCTGTCCGTCATACCAAAACTGTTTGCGGTGCGCACTCGATTTTGGTACAAGCGGATCTTGCGGAGGATGAAGTCGCGACCGATGGCCTCGAGGCGGTTATTTTGCCGGGCGGAATGCCCGGAACGACCAATTTGGAGCGTTCGGAAACGGTGCAAGCCCTGCTTTCCTATGCGGTGGAAAATGACCTTCTGATCGGACCACATCGACGCCATGGAGGAGCTCAAGCAGGGCATCCGCCTGCGGGCCTAC
>JBJEIR010000122.1:0-2683 GCA_051877215.1 Acutalibacteraceae bacterium
ATTTCTTTTCTTCTCTTTTCAAGAAAAGTGGTTCATATCTATTTACAACACAGATATTTTATGCCCGATTCCGTCTGTTTTGGGCATATTTTGGGTATTTGGGGGCAAAATTCGTCTCGGCGGCGCAAAAGAGGGCTTTTTTGACACGATGGGCAATCGCTGCCGCCCTTTTTTGTAAAGAGTGCGCGGACAGGGCAAAAAAATACCGGACGAAGCGTTTCGTCCGGTATCAAAAAAACAAGCAATCGGTTCGGCACGGATGCCGGTCATGCGAAAAAGGCGGCGGTCAGGCTTTCTTTTTCTTATGCGCGAGCTTGACAAACAGCAGCTTTTGCAGCAGTGTCAGAACAAACCAAATGGTCGGAATCCATGTCCACTGGGAGGAGCCGATGAAGTGGAAAAAGTCGAGGGTCGCATCGCCGTCGGTGATCAGCTTATAGGCCGAATCGGTGGCGAAGACGAACAGGAAAATCTCAATACCCGCCAGCAGAACGATGGCCGTTCCGGGATAAAACGCATCGTGGCCGGGACGGAACAGGGAGATGAGGTAGGCGACCTGTGTTCCGATAAAGCCGAGGGTCACCGGAATCAAAAAGATCAAGAGATCGACATTCTTTTGACATTTCAAAATGAGTGTCAGAATAGAGGCGTTGTCCGTCTTGGGAGTGACGCCCGCCTCCGTCGCTTTTACCCACGGCAGGAACAACAGCGCAATCAGCACGACCGAGCAGATCGCGGAGATATAAAAGAAGACATTTTGATGCTTCAGATGTTCGCCGAGCGTGGGGCCGGCCGGCTTGGTCCGAACGGCTTTGGTTTTAACAGCGGTATCAGCCACAAACCTCATTCCTTTCCGCGTGATTGAATAAATGAAGTATAGCACGGGGCGCCGAAAAAAGCAACTCCCTTTTCGTGAAATTCACAAATATAGGCGAATTTCACCAAAGCAAAATCGTGAATATTAACCGTTTTGCCGAAAGAAAGCGGCGGGAGACGGGGCTTTTTCAGCGCGTCAGCGCTTTTCGCACCGCCTGTGTGGCGCTCAGCGCATCGCCGTCGCCCTCCACCACGAGATCCGCCGCCGCGCGGTAAAGCGGCTCGCGCTGTGCCATCAGGTCGCGTACGGCGGCCTCCTTGTCGCTGCGCATCAGCAGCGGCCGCGTGCGGTCGCCCGCAAGCCGCCTGAGCACCGTTTCGGGGGTGACGCGCAGCCAGACGATGGTGCCGTTTTGCCTGAGCGCCTGTACATTTTCCTGCCGCAGCACGGCGCCGCCGCCTGTGGCGATGACAAGCCCGTCCGTCTTGCCGAGCGTCTCGCAGGCGGCGTATTCCATAGCGCGAAACGCCGCTTCTCCCTCCTCGGCGAAAATCTCCGAAACGGATTTGCCCGCCTGCTGTTCAATATAATGATCCATATCGATGAAGCGGCAGCCGAGCATCGGCGCCAGGCGCTTGCCGACCGTGCTTTTTCCGCAGCCCATAAAGCCGCACAGCACCACATTTTTCTTCATGCCGTCACCGCCCGTCTTTCGAAAAGCGGCGGGCAAGCTCGGCATAGCAATCGTCGATCAGCCGCTCAATGTCTTCGTTTGCAAAACGGGCGTTGTACCAATGGGTGTGGGCGACCGCCGCCTGCCAGACGAGCATCGCCATGCCGCCCGCGGCGGGAATGCCGTTTGCCGCCGCCGTTTTCATCAGCACCGTTTCGCGCGGGTTGTAAACGGCGTCAAATACCGCGCCGCAGCGGGCAATCAGCGCGCTCGGAGCGGGACAGCCGTCGATTTTCGGGTACATGCCGACGGGGGTTGCGTTGATGAGCAGGTCGACGGTTTCCTGTATGCCGTCGAGCGTGTCAAGCACGGTGAAGCGGCCGTCGGGCACAAGGGAATACAGGCGTTCGCAAAGAGCGGCCGCTTTTTCGGCGCTGACCGCGTCGTACAGCAGCACCTCACAGCCCGCCAAAGCGGATTCACAGGCGAACATGGTGCCCACGCCGCCGCAACCGAGCAGCAGCACCGTTCCCGACAGGGACAGCCCGGCGCTTTTCAGCGCGCACAAAAAGCCGTCCGCATCGGTGTTGTATCCGACGGTGCCGTCCTGCGTTACACAGATACAGTTGACCGTGCCGTATAAAGCCGCTTTCCCCTCCAATCGGTCAATAAAGGGGATGACCGCCTGCTTGTGCGGAATGGTCACATTACAGCCGTCGATTTGTTGCAGCAGTGCCGCAAGCGCCTCGGGCAGCTCCTGCGGCGGAATATCCGACAGGTCATAGGAGGCCTCTCTACCCTGCAGAGAAAACAGGCGCCGATGGATAAAGGGGGAGAGACTGTGACCGAGCGGGTGACCGATGAGACAGTAGCGGTCGGTGGGCAAATGCATAAAAAGCGCTCCTTTTTCAAAACAAATTTTTATAGCGGTCTAAGCAAAAAATGCAAAAAGGGAATTGACAAGACGGCGGAAATGCTTATACTATAAGAACATGGAGATGTGCTGTGCCGCGTTTATTGTAGCACAAGCGGGCGCATCTGTCGAGAGAACACACAAACAATTCCTTTCTGTTCCGCATTTTTTACTCAAAAGCGGCAACTTGCCAAAGCGGCCATTTGCCGCGGGGGGAAGCGGCTGTGTGAAAAAACGATTTTTATTTGGAGGCTTGAGGATATGGTACTGGATAAAGTGA
>JBJEIR010000123.1:0-2679 GCA_051877215.1 Acutalibacteraceae bacterium
CATTACCGAGCGACGCCCAGTCCACACGGCATTCGTGGTTATCCGTAATCAGCGTTACATCAAAATTATCGTCCGGGCAAGGCCTGAACTGCTCGACCTGATAGGAAATCTCTTTCCCGAGATGACCGCCGTAGGCGATATCCTCAATCACGCGGACCGCGCCGACCGTATAAGTGTTGTTGTCAAGATGCTCATAGGGGATCTCGACGCTGTGCACACGGGACGAATCCTTGCGGCCCGTCGTCGTGTCCCACACGGTGTAGTCTTCGCCGTTATAGGTATATGAAACGCAGCCGACCGATTCCCGGTTCGTGGCGAACACCACACGGTAAGTGTCGCCGACGTCAAATACCGCAGGCGCGCTCTCGAAATCAAATCCGCCGACCGGTATCGCCGCGACCAGAGACACCACCACAACGGCAAAAGCCGTCACGGAAGCCATAATCTTCTTGCAAAGCGAACTGCAAACGGGGAAAACCGCCATCAGGAAGCAGACCGCTAAGAATGCCGCCATATACGGCGCAGTCTCACGCGGGACATAGAACAGGAAATTGCGCGCTTCTCCCGGCCCGGCCAGGAAGAAAATCAGGCAGAGGATCAGCGAGATCGCCGATAAAACGCAATTCACAAGAAACAAGGGCTTTTTGCCGAGCGGCTGTCCCTTTGTCAGAACTGAACGCAGATGCGCGAACTGGAACAGCGTATTGAGCAAGATCAGCGCCCACAGACAGTAGCAAAAGCCGTCAAACACATAGCTGTCAATGAACACAAACGAGATACGGAAGCCATTGAACAGCATCGACGCGATCACCGAACAGACGGTAAAAATCGCTGAGAGGATCAGAAATTTCTTTTTCTTCACGAAACGAACCCCCAAAGAATTGTTTCCACAATCATATCATATTTTTCGCGGGATTGCAAGAATAAAAAAACGCCTCCGACCCTAATCGGAGGTTAATGTCTACAAAAAAAGATTCTTTTCTTCAGATATAGCTACCAAAACTTTTCACAAAACCGGCGGCTATCCTGTAGGGGCGATTCGTAATCGCCCGCCGCGCAGCGGAACGGCTGTAAGCCGTTGCATACAAAACCTATTTTAACAAAAAGCTAAAAATTAAAGAGCATAGCATACTTCACCTAACGAAGCGACGCACCTCAATGCGATGATACTGCCGCAAAAACGCCTATCGGCGTTGCACCTGACGGTGCCGGGCGATTGCGAATCGCCCCTACATTATCACCGTAAATTTATTCAATACAAGCGTTTATCAATCAACTGTCTTCCGACCGAAAATCGGAGGTGCTGCGTTTTCTATAGAATGCTTCATTCTCGATGCGTCATGTGATATCGCACCGCGCCGACCAGTCCCGCGTCATTTTTCAGCGAGGCGGCGCGCAATTCCAGTCCCTCTGCAAAGGCCGGCATAACTGCGTTTCTGACTTTTCCGGCAAGCGGCTCGATCATCAGCTTCTGCTGCGCCGAAACGCCGCCGCCGATGAGGATTAGCTGCGGATTGAAAATATGCACGAGCCCCGCCAGTCCCTGCGCGATTTCATTCTGCCAGCTGTCCAGCAAGGCAAGAAAGCGTGGATCTCCCGCTTCAGCGGCCGCAAACACGTCGCGTCCGTCCTGTATATTGCCGTCAATCCTCTTTGCCCGGCGCACCAACGCCGTTGTCGAGGCGTAATGCTCCCAACAGCCGACAGCGCCGCAGGTGCATGCTTCGCCGTCAATCGCATGGGTACGGGCATGCCCCAGCTCGCCGCCCAGACCGCGGAACCCCTCCAACAGGCGCCCGCCCGTCAGAATGCCGCCGCCGACACCCGTGCCGACGGTAACACCGATGACATCGGTATACCCTCTCGCGCCGCCGACCCATGTTTCGCCCAGGCACATGCAATTGGCGTCGTTGGCAACAGTCACGGGCAGATGAAAGCTCTCCTCAAGTACAGCCTTGACCGGGGTATTCACCCAGCCGGGCAGATTCCCGCACGTGCCGACGACCACGCCGCGACGGCTGTCAATCTGACCGGTCGCGGAAACGCCGATTCCCATCAGGGATTCACTCTCCCGGGATTGACTGTCCAGAAATTCGCGGATGGCGTCGATTACTGTAGCCATAATGGGCGTTTGGTAATTATCGAAGCAGACGCTTTTTTCAACGCGCGCCGGAACAGCGCCGCTCTCCGAAACAAGCCCCAATTTGACCGCCGTTCCGCCGATGTCAACCCCGAGCCAGAACCCCGTATTCATACGGATTTCTCCCCGTTCTGTCTGTCCCGGATCGCCGCCGTAAAACGGGCGGTAATCTCAGCGGGACGGGTAATCGCGCCGCCGACAACAAGGGCGAACGCACCGCAATCCAGCGCCTTTGCCGCCTGTTCGGGCAGATGAATATGCCCCTCCGCGATAATTTTTGCAGGGCACTCTGCGGCCAGACGGCGGATAAAATCGAAATCAATATCGTTAATTCCTTGCGTTTCAGGCGTGTAACCGCGCATGGTGGTGCCGACAAAATCGGCGCCGGCTTCAGCACACGCCATCGCTTCCTCAAGCGTTGCAATATCCGCCATGAGAAGCTGATCGGGATATTTTTCTTTAATCTGTCTGATGAACTGCGCCGCCGTTTTCCCGTCGGGACGCAGCGCACTTGTCCCCTGCACCGCTACGATATCGAC
>JBJEIR010000124.1:0-11281 GCA_051877215.1 Acutalibacteraceae bacterium
AAAAAGCACGCTTTCGCGTGCTTTTTTCTGGTGCGGGAGATGGGACTTGAACCCACACTCGTGAAGAACCGGCTCCTAAGACCGGCGCGTCTGCCATTCCGCCACTCCCGCATATATGCCGCATCTGTCAAAACGCAGATGCGGCGTTTTTACTTTGATAATTCGTTTATGAACAATGTCTGCGGCTTGCCGATCACGGCTTCGCCAAAAGAAAATCATCCATTGTCTCGACAATTCTCCCGTCAGCGACCAGCTTGCCTTTTTTGGCGCGCAGTGCCGCAACCAATTGCTCGTTGGTTTGAATTCGATGCTCAAACAGCAGCCCTGCCCGCCCGACATTCATATCCACATGATGGGAATCCGATCCGGAGATCCATCCGAGGTCGTGCGTGACAGCGAGCAGCATGGCCTTTGCATTTTCGCATGGGCCGTTGGCGGCGTTATATACCTCAACCCCGTCAAGGAGCTCCGGCTGCGGCTGAACGCTCATGTCGATATAGTCGCGGTCGCGGTAAGGGTGCGCCTGCGCGATATATCCGCCGAAAGCATGCACCCGCTCGGCATACTGTGCAAGGCTCAGCTCGGGAATGTCGGGATTTTGCAAAAGGAAATCCAAATCAATCCCATAGGTCAAGACCTCTTTGCCGTAGCCGTAATCATGCTCCCATCCGAAAAGAACATCAAAATCGAGGCGATCTCCTTCTTCCTTCGCCTGCAAATATATCTCATAATATTTGCGGACACGCTGCCCCCATGACCAGCGGCGCGGAATGGCGCTGTTGCCGGTGCAGGAATGATCCGTCATCACCATACCCGCGTATCCGGCGGCGTGAAAGGAGCGCACCATATCCACCGCTTTGCTCTGTGCGCACGCACTGCACTCACAGCAATGCATATGCATCTCATATTGAAACATTCCCGTATTCACCTGTCCTTGCCTGCTGTCAGCGGAGCGCCTTCATGCTTTGCTCCAAGAGCGCCAGCTTTTCTTCCAGACGCGCCGCCTGTTCGCGAGCCGTCGCAACGATTTGCGCCGGTGCTTTATCCGTAAAGGCTTTGTTGGCAAGACGCGCGTTGACCCCGTCGAGCTGCTTTTGCACATTGGCGGCTTCGCGCTGCAAACGGGCCATTTCCGCCTCTTTATCCACAAGCTCCTCCATCGGGATGCGAATGGTGGCATCGGGCGTGACGATGCTGACGGCGCCGTTTACCTCAAAGGCTTCGCCGACCGTTACCGCCGAGGCGGATGCCAGGCGCATCATAAACGGCGCACCCTTTTGGAAGGTGTCTGTAAACGCCGTTTCGACAAAGACCTCCGCCTTTTTGGACGGCGGCACATTCATTTCCGCACGGCGGTTGCGAATGGCGCGCACCGCCTCCATAATGCGTTCCATCTCGCGCTCTTCCGCTTCAAAACAGAGCGCTTCGTCATAAACGGGCCAATCGGTGCGCATCAGGGTTTCGCCCTCATGAGGCAGGCTTTGCCATATCTCCTCCGTGATAAAGGGCATAAAGGGGTGAAGAAGCTGCAGCATACCGCTCATCACATAGACCAGCACGCGTCGGGCGTCGGGCGCTCCCTCGCCCTGCAGACGCGCTTTGCAAAGCTCGATATACCAGTCGCAATAGCTGTCCCAAATAAAATCGTACAGCTTTTGTACGGCGATGCCAAGCTCGAATTTTTCGAGATTATCCGTTACGGCGCGCACCAGCGTGTTGTATTTGGACAAAATCCATTTATCCTCAAGCGTCAAGGTGCAAGGAAGCGTCAGCTCCACATCCTCTTCGCCGAGATTCATCAGCACAAACCGCGCCGCATTCCACAGCTTGTTGGCAAAATTGCGCGAAGCCTCCACCTTGTCGGGCATAAAGCGCATATCGTTTCCGGGGCTGTTGCCGGTCGCCAGCATAAAGCGAAGCGCGTCTGCGCCGTATTCCTCGATCACCTTCAGCGGATCAATGCCGTTGCCGAGGGATTTGGACATTTTGCGCCCTTTTTCATCCCGCACGAGGCCGTGGATCAGCACGCGGTCAAAAGGTACCTGCCCCGTCTGTTCAATCCCGGAGAACATCATGCGCATGACCCAGAACGGAATGATATCATAGCCGGTGACAAGCGTATTGGTCGGATAGAAATAGGACAATTCGGGCGTCTCGTCCGGCCAGCCGAGGGTTGAAAACGGCCACAGCGCCGAGCTGAACCAGGTGTCCAGGGTGTCCTCATCCTGGTGGATGTGCGCACTGCCGCAGGAGGAGCATACTGTCGGATCCTCGCGGCTGACAGTCATTTTTCCGCAATCGTCGCAGTACCATGCGGGAATGCGGTGTCCCCACCAGAGCTGACGGGAAATGCACCAGTCGCGGATATTTTCCAGCCAGTGGAAATAGGTTTTCTCAAACCGCTCCGGCACAAACTGCGTTTTGCCGGTTTTCACCGCTTCGATGGCAGGACCCGCAAGCGGTTTCATCGACACAAACCACTGCAGAGAAACGCGCGGCTCAATTGTCGTCGAGCAGCGATAGCAGGTGCCGACATTGTGGGTCAGCGGTTCGGTCTTGACAAGATAGCCGCCCGCCTCCAGATCGGCCACGATCGCCTTGCGGCAGTCCATGATGCTCATGCCTTCGTATTTTCCCGCAAGCTCGTTCATATGCCCGTCCTCGGTCGTGACGGTGATGACCTCCAAATGGTGGCGCAAGCCCACCTCAAAGTCGTTCGGGTCATGGGCGGGCGTGATTTTCACAACGCCCGTTCCGAAATCCATTTCGACATATTCGTCCGCCACTACGGGAATCGGCTTGTTGACAATCGGCAAAATCACATGTTTACCGACAAGCGCTTTGTAGCGCTCGTCGTCCGGATGGACTGCCACGGCGGTATCGCCGAGCAGTGTTTCGGGACGGGTTGTCGCCAGCTCGAGATAGTCGTCCGTTCCCTCAATGGGGTAGCGCAGATGGTAGAATTTGGCGTCCATCTCCTTAAATTCCACCTCTGCGTCGGAGATGGAGGTCTTGCAGTGAGGACACCAGTTGATCATGCGCTCTCCGCGGTAGATCAGTCCTTTTTCGTACAGGCGCACAAACACCTCGCGCACGGCCTTTGAGCAGCCTTCATCCATCGTAAAGCGCTCGCGCTCCCAGTCGCAGGAGGAGCCCATTTTTTTGAGCTGCTCTACGATGCGGCTGCCGTAGGTCTCTTTCCACTGCCACGCCCGCTCCATAAAGCCGTCGCGTCCGAGCGCCTCTTTTGTAAGGCCTTCCTTTGCCATGGCTTCGACGATTTTGGCCTCGGTGGCAATCGCCGCGTGATCCGTACCGGGCATCCAAAGCGCTTCATAGCCCTGCATCCGGCGCCAGCGAATCAAAATATCCTGCAAGGTGTTGTCAAGAGCGTGACCCATGTGAAGCTGCCCCGTGATATTGGGGGGCGGCATGACGATGGTATACGGCTTTTTATCGGGATTCACGCAGGCGTGAAAATACCCGCCCTCTGTCCAAAAGCGGTAAATGCGATCTTCTACCTCCTGCGGCTCATACACTTTTGCCAATTGCTTTCTGTCTGCCATAGATACAGACCTCCTCAAGATATAACTGTAGCTATCATAACACAAATTGTTACATATTGTAAAGGCGGCAAATAGCTTTTTTCGCGCTTTTTCTCAATAGGGCAGTGCTAAAATGAAACACGACCTGCAAAGAGACATGGTAAAAACGATGTAACTGACGCGTCGGAAACAAAAAATGCGCCGGCCTGCTGTGGCTTAAAAAGAGTATACCGCAAAGGAACGGAAAGTCCGCATCTGATGAGAAAAAAGTCAAAATTTCCACCGCCTTACGATTGGCGCATATACAGCGAAAGCGGTGGCAGCCGAAACAAAACGCTGCTGCGCGTCTTCCTACAGCGCAGCAGTTTTTAGAAAAGCTTCTGATTATATTTATACAAGTACTTATTATATAAGAATGGAAATTCATTGGTACACTTGTATACTAAATTTTAATCGCATAACGCCTATCCTGTTGCCTTGCGGCATGTCAGTAACATCAAACAGAGGAAAACCGATTCTAAGTGACTGAGGAGAAAAGAGGAAACGAAGTCTGAGTATGAAAACAAAAACGGTACTTAAAACAGCAGGCAACTTTCTGTCTTCCTTTATTACGGCGCTTGTTGCCATTACAGCGATCCTTTTTGTCCTGATCAGACTGCTTGGCTGGAATATGTTCTCGGTAGACAGCCCAAGCATGTCTCCCAAATACCCGGTCAATACGCTTGTCATTGTGCAGAAGGTCGAGCCGGAGGCGATTAAGGTGGGAGATGTCATTACCTATGTGCTGAATACGGATGGCGTGCTGGTCACCCATCGGGTTGTCAGTATCGATTCTTCAAGCCGTACCTTCACCACCAAAGGCGACGCCAACAACAACGAGGACGCACCCGTGCTTTGGGACAATGTTGTGGGGAAGGTGTTTATAGGAATTCCCGCACTGGGCAAGCCGCTCCGTTTCCTGACCGCTGAGGAAAACCGCCCGGTCGTCATCACGGTTATCGCGGCGCTGTTTGCTTTCTCTTTCCTATGGGAACTGATGGAACGGAAGAAAAAGAAGAAAAAATACAAGCATGAAGAGCAATCCGGTGAGGATTCCTCTGACGGCGAGCCGTCGCCAGACGGCTTGCCGACATAAGCGTGTTTTTTGCGGCAGAGTCGGGAAGGACAAGCTCGGGCCGTTAAAATAAATTTTAAAGAAAGGAGAAAAGACGAGATGCAAAAAAGCCGAAAGTTAATGGTTACGAGTCTGCTGCTTGCCGTTATGGTAATATTGACGGTTCCGCCGACGCTGTCATGGCTTTCCTCTACCAGTGCGCCTGTTGTCAACACCTTTGCAGGCGGTGCGATTTCCATCAAACTGGATGAAGCATTGGTCGATACGCACGGACAAGCTGTCGAAGGGGAAGGCGCTCAGCGTGTTACCGCCAACAGTTACAAATATGTTGCAGGCGCTGTGCTGGACAAAGACCCCACACCTACTGTCCTAAAGGGCAGTGAGGAATGTTATGTATTCCTCTGTGTGGAAAACGGCTTGACCGACAAATTTGCTATCAACTATGACGAAACATCATGGCTGAAGGTTGCGGAATCGGATGGAAAAGCGGTTTATGTTTACAGCACAAGGGTAGACGCATCGGAATCGGAATCTGACATTGTCCTTCAGCCTGTTTTCACAAAGATCACCGTTTCCGAGAATCTTACGGCGGAGGATATCGAAACGCTTGGTGAACGCACGCTCTGTGTAACGGCTTATGCCGTTCAGACGCATTCGCTCACTTCTCAGGCGGCGAGCGATCTTGCCGTGGAGCAATTCATCCCGGGCGGCACAGCGGTTGCCTATCCCGCTGTCGGCTGACAAAACGGCCAATCTGAAAGGAGGAGGTATTTGGTGTGAATCGGAGCAAACCCCTGTCGTTTGCGGCGAAACCGCTCCTATTGCTTGCGCTGTGCATTTGTCTGATATTCGGAGTCATGTCACAGCCGGTAACCGATACGGTTTCCTATGTTACCTCGCTTTCAGCAACCTGCGTGAACACCTTTACAAGTGACGGGCAGACCGAACCCGGGCCGTCCGTTCCGTCGGGTGAATCGGGCATTCCGCCGACAGGTGATAGCAGCCATGCGCAGTGGTATGCGGTCGGTATGCTGGTCGCTCTTGCGGGACTTGCAGTCGTTTGGAAATCGGGACAAAAAAGGAAATGGAATAGGTGAATAAAATGAAAAAGGAGAGAAAAGAAATGAAATTCAGCAAAAAAAATATTTTGACTACCGGTCTTGCGGTAACGCTTGCCGCCGCGATGCTGATCGGCGGCGGAACCTTCGCCTATTTGCAGGATAACACCGAAGCGGCGGTCAACAGCTTTAACACCAACACGGTCACGGTAGAGCTCGGGGAGACGACCGGAGATCAATACAATATCATCCCCGGCATGTCACAGGAGAAGAATCCGAAGGTCACCGTGAACGCAACCGTTCCGGCCTATGTATATGTGGAAGTAACAGACGAGACCGACGGGCTTGTCACCTATGAAATCGCCGACGGCTGGACATTGCTGGAAGGGTATACCGATGTCTATTACCGTGAGGTGGTCGCAGACGATGCCCAAGCGGAGTTTGATGTTCTCAAGGACAACACCGTGTCTTACAGCGCGGCGCTTGAAAACAGCGATATGCTGGACGAAAACGGCAACCTGAAAGACGGTATCAAGCTGACCTTCAGGGCGTATGCGATTCAGAAAGAGCCGTTTAACGATGCGGTTTTGGCATACAACATGGAGGATGCCGTGGAGGTTTCTTCTGCTCAGGCGCTTGCCGACGCTCTTGAAGCGGGTCAAAGCGTCATTCTGTCCGACGATATTGCAGTGGATGATTTTATTGAGATCCCTGAAGACGGAATGGCCGTGCTCGATTTGAACGGCAAAACGATCACCACATCCGCGAACAGTGACACGGATTTGGGTCAGAACAGACCGATTGTCAACTATGGTACATTGACCGTAATCGGTAACGGCACGATTGACACAACGCCGACGCAAGGCTTCGGCGCTATCCGCAATTTCGGAACGCTTATCTTGGAAGACGGCAATTATATCGGGTACGATCTCAGCAACGGTTCTGCGATCGATACGCAAGAGGGCGCGACAACCATTATCAACGGCGGCCGTTATTATGCAACGGCGGCGATCATGAATCGCGAGGGCGGTACCGTTGAAATTAACGGCGGTGATTTTGAAGGTGTATCGAACGAAAATTCGATGTACGGCGATGGTGTGTATTCGTATGCGATCAGAAATTACGGTACAATGACCATCAACGACGGTAATATTCACGGATCGATGAACGGAGGCATTGCATGCGATAAAGGCACGATCACGATCAACGGCGGCAGAGTTACCGTAGAAGCCACGCCGTCCGGAGCGGCTCAGACATTTTATGTCCTTGTGACAAATACATCTGCCAATGCTCAGATCATCGTGAACGGCGGTATCTTTGAGCAGAAAAACGGGACGAACCGTCTGCTCGGAGGCTTTGCCGGAATGCCTTCATGGGATGCAACTGAAAATCTCGCAGGAAACGGATATATTGTCAACGGCGGCACCTTCATCCTGAACGGCACCGAAGTGACGGTCGGCGACTAAGTCATAATCGTCGGTAAAGGATGATACGATTCGGGTCGAAAGAGCGTATACATCTATCGGAAAACAAAAAGAGCGATGACGGGTAAAACCGTTGTCGCTCTTTTCACATGCAAGAGCAACTACAGACAAAAAGGATGTGCCGCATTTTAAGGAGGTTACCTGACGGGTGAATTTTCCTCGCTATTGTCTGCGAAAGAGCTGTTGTCCATCAAAAAACGAATGACGGTGTTGCGCGTTTTTGCCGATAAACAAATACCGCTGTCGAAGGTGTATTTCACTCGGACGCGGCGAGGATTTTACCCACCCGCAGGGGGGATTTTGCCATAAAAAAAGCACTTGCCGAAGCAAGTGCTTTTTTTATACAAAAGAGCGGGATAACGGTGCGTAAAGCAGGTAAGAAAAGTGATTTGATGCGCAATAGGGCCGGTTCGTCAAATTGGGATGTTGGCGTATGTTGCCAAATTGAATTTTATCCATGTAAATTCAAAAAATCCTTAACCGTCGCTTCAAATAACTCTTCTGAAAGAACAAGTCTCATTATATTGGGTCCTTGAACTGCAAAATAAGAGGTCGTTTTGTCTGTAATTATTTTAAACAATGCTTCTAATCCATGCCCCTCAATATGAAACAAATATCCAAATTCGACCTTAGTATATGCCAAATTCTCATAATCTTCACCTTTAATCAAAATACCTAATGCTATATTTGCGAGAGTCTCCGTTAATTCTTTGTTGTTAATCTCATTTATTTCTTTGCGTTTTTTCCTCTTAAAAAAACTCATAAATTATCCTCCTTATGTGTATCAAATTCCGGCGTATTGAACTGATTATACAGCAAATAAGAGGGGATGTAAAGTGAAATGAAATAAATCCCCTCACGCGCCGCAGCGCATTTCACATTGCGAAGCAATATTTCACGCTCGGAGAGCATTTCACAAATCCCACATGGGATTTATTTCGCTAAAAAAAGCACTTGCCGAAGCAAGTGCTTTTTTCATGGTGGAGACGAAGAGGATCGAACTCTCGACCTTACGGATGCGAACCGTACGCTCTCCCAGCTGAGCTACGCCCCCATATGCGGTTTTTCTCTTGACAAAGCATCGTGTTCATTCGACGCGGTGCTTGTATATATTAGAGCAAAATTGATGTTTTGTCAAGTCCTAAAGCGCAATTTTTTCGGAAAATTCACGAAGAAAATCGCAGGGCAACAAAATCGGTTTTGCGGCGTATATTTCGCCACCATCAAAAGCAACAAAACGGCACAGGCGGTGTCAGCGCCGCTTGCTGTCTGTTGCTCCGTGATTTTCATAAAACAGGCATATTTTTTATGACGAAAATCGCTTGAAATAGGCAGAGGATTCATATATTGTGCACAAATACGCTGTTTATATATGGGTTCGGAACAAAAACACAGCGCACATCGCCGGCTCACAAAACACGATTTTTATATATTGAAGATAGATATTGAAAAATGATGCGAAAAAATTTGTGCGGAATATTGCTTTAATATGTCTTTTTGGGGTCTTTTTCTTTTCTCTTTACTAAAAATGCGCTATAGTATACTTAGATTATAGTAATTTAATTTGCAGTGCTGTTTAAAAGTGTTTATTAGTTGTTTGGACATATTGCTTGGAAAGTTGGGAGGCAGAAACATGCGCGTTATGAAGAAACTGTCAAAACGCACACTATCCGTTATTCTGTCTATGGTCATATTTCTTACGATGTTTGCAGGGGCTCTTTCGTTTTTGGCGGTGTTAACGGTGTCGGCTGCGGTTGACGGGCGAAACCGCTCTGTTCCGGTGCAGCTCATCAATTTGCTGCCGAGCAAGGACGATAAAAATGATTTCGGCAATTTTGAGAACAACAGTCCGGACGATGTAACGGTGGGCGATTCCGATGAGATGCTGGAGCTATATGCGGCCACCGGTAACGCGGGAACGGTAACGCTGACGGTAAATCAAAAAATCAATTTGGTACTCAATCCGTGGCTGTATTTGCAATGGTCCGCTATCGACGCGACGACGGATGCCGAGATTTCTTTTAAGCTGATGAACAGCGCTGATCGCGGTCGGACTATTAAAACGTCCGAGGAGTATACGGTGACTCTGTCGCAAATTGTCGCCTATGCGGATGAGTCATACAGTGAAGGGGAGACGCCGTCGCCTTTTTCCGGCTCCGCAGAGCGTTATGTCAACTTTTTCAATTATATTTGCGAGTTCTACGGTTGGAAAGAGGCAATTAAAAATTCCAGCATTGCCGGCGCCTATCAATATTATCCGCTTTGGGGTGCCCAGCAGGGCGAACAACCGGATGAGAATGGTCTGCATACAAGCGGGGTCAGGGCGGTTGTCAACGACCCGGCCAACTGCCTGGAGATTACCAAAATCACCTATACGGTGACGCCCTCTAAGGCGGGGGCTTCTGTGAGCTGGGGCAAGTGCGCCGTCGGACGAGAGGTGGCGTCTCGGCCGGCTTCCGTTTTGCCTCAGGATCGCGGTAAAATCTTTTTGGTCAGCGGCGGCACGCCCTACACGGCCGTTGATCAGGGCAAGGTGTATCTGCGCAATCCCGACGACGCTCCGCTGACCTTTCAGTGGGATACGCATATCTACTTCAATGCGTCGGAATTGCGCTCCTTACTGATGACGGCAGAGGAATATGTCGGGCTTGAGTCGGAGGAGTCTTCCGCCGCGGATTTTTCTGCGTTTGACATTCGGCTGAAGGCAGGGGGACAAATAACCTCCTTTAACAATACAAAATACAGCGTGAATGATTACTGGGGAACCGCTGACAAAGGCTGGATTTCGATTCGGGATGATTTGGGCGCTTCCTTCTCGTCGTACAATATTGCGTTTTATGACTTCATCAAGGATAAAGCTTCTTTTCCGCAGGACAGCCTGCTGTACATTGAAACCGTACAGGTGACGGTTCCTGCCCAAACAACGATTTGTTTGTCTCAACTGGAATTTCAGGTGACCGATGAGTTTGTCGCTTCGGCGCAAGCGGACACCGCGTATCCCTGGGCGGCAGCCGAGGGCGTAGAGGGCTTGCCGGTTGAGGGCTCGCCTGCGGTTTCCCAGTCTATTCAGGACGGCTATCCCGGCGTTGTTTACGACTGGGCGACTGCGCTTTCTGCGGCGCCGACGGTTGCGCGGAAAATAGATTTGCTGAGCATGGATCCGAAGTATGATGAAGAGGCGGTTGCATATTCTCGCACCGTAAACGGCGATGCAACCCTGAAAGCATCGGATACGGCGGAGTCCGCCTCTCAGTATGTCAGTCTGCGGCGCCGTCAATCCCAGACGACCTCGACCTTTCCGTTGAGCTTATCCACAACGCCCTATCTGTATTATTCGTTCTCAACGAGCGGTGACGCATCCGTCGGATTTTTCTTTGCTACGACTGACGGCTCGTACTACATAGAGCAAACCGGATTGACCGTGAAGGCAGCACCGTCGAACGATGCGATTATGCGCGGGCTTTTGAAAACCGGCGCGGCCGCGCGCACGGGATGTATCGATTTAAAGCAGGTGTTCGGCGCCGACGCAACGGTTACGGTGCAGGAGGTGCGCATTTATGTATGGAACGGCGGAGAGGTTCATGTCGACTATTTTTATGTCGGCAGTGAGTCTCTGAAAGAAGCCGATTCCTCGATTTTTGCCAAAGTGGAGGGGGACGCTTTTTCATGGAGCGTTGAAAAAGCGACCTTCGACAACGCGACAAACGGGCAAACCGGTGAATTTACCTTTGCAAACAAGGTTGATCTCTTAGATGATACGGTCGTGCGCTGCGGAAGCGAATATGTCTTTAACGGCGTGCGGTATTCCTCTGAGTGGGGACTGTCCGATCAATTAAACGGACAGTCGGTCGGGGAGATCCCTGTGACCGGAAAAATCGCAAGCGCCTTAGACACTCCCTGGTCAATCGATACCGATGTGCTGAAATATATGTATTACTCCGTGGATGCGCCGGCAGGCGTGCGCTGGTCGATCGGCTTTATAGACACACAGGGAATCGTTGTGGCAAGGTCTTTTCTCGGAGACGCGCAGGACGCCTCCCGCTCGGAATGCTTATCTATTTTCGGAGATGTGTGGGATCA
>JBJEIR010000125.1:0-43814 GCA_051877215.1 Acutalibacteraceae bacterium
TCACTCGCCATAAGGCGAATAAAACTGCCGAGTGTCCCTTAGAACACTCGGCTAAATGCCTGCTTTATAAGCCCATCATGTCAAAAAAAGCCGATTCTTCTTCCAATTCATCAAGATGAGCGGCGGTATATCGAAGTCGCTTTTGATGAAGCCTCCGATTTTTTGTCAAGCCGTCAAGCAGTCGGTTGCCAAACGCAACGGGCAGCAATACAGGATGCTTTTCGGCATACGGATACCGCTTTTTCAGATAAGAGGCGGAAGGAAACAGCCAGCGAAAAAGCTGTCCCGCCGTCCCCGGTTTTGTCTCCTGCGCCGCGCGCTCCCGCCGCAGCTGAGAAAACAGTAGGCGTTCGTCCGCGCCGAAGGTTCCCGCAGACAGCAGATACGCCCGCAGCCGCCGTTCCCCCTCCTCCGACAGCGGCAGCGCCGCCGTCAACAGCGGACAGTCAAACCACCGCGCACACAGCCAAAGCAAATGTCTTGCAAAGGTGTCTGTGCCGTCCGCCGATAAAAGCGCCAGCACCCGCTCCCAAAAAGAGTCGGTCGGCAAGGCGTTGCACAGTGCCGCCACATCCATCAACTGCCGCAAGCCGCAGCCGCCGCTGCAAAAATGCGCCGCCAAATGCGAAATCACCTTTCTCGCCTCCGCCTCATCGGTCAGGCGGAAGGTCGTCCCCTCCGTTTGATAGGCATCCTGCCACACCGTCGTATACGCGACCGTGTGCTGCTGCTTGCGGTCAAACAGCAGCAGCGCCGTATGAACCTCCACGACGCATAAGCCGCGCCGATAAATCCACACCTCCGCATTTTGCCCGGCGCAGGAAAAGCCGAGCGAGAGCATCGCTTCGTGGGAAGCGTCTCTGTCCGCCTCATGAATGAGCATATCAATGTCACCCATGCTGCGCAAAAGCGGTTCGGGATAATACTGCCGTATCACTGCGCCCTTGAAAAAGAGATGCGCAAGCTGCCGCTTTGAGAACGCCTGCGCAATCTGCTGCTGCGCCTCCTGCTGAGCGGTCGATTTGAGAATCGTGTTATATCCGTCGTGCCGCAGCCGCTCGGCTACCGAGGGCGGCAGCTCTGCTTTGGCGGCGCGGTCATACAGCGCCCCCGAAAGAGACTGCCGATAGGAAAGGGCATACAGCGCCTCCCAGTCCTCCGACGAAAGGGAAAAGAGCGGCAGCTCCCGATACTGCAAAAACGCCGCCATCGCACCGATAAACACGCGGTAAAGCGCGTCCTGTTCCATTGACCTTGCCCCCTCTCCCTCGCACACTCAAAATCAATCCGCCCGCTCCTGCTTCAAAATCACACGCGCGCAAAATTCCTCCAGCTGTGTCAGCGTGGTCAAGCTCGCCGCCTCGCGCCGCAGCGCCGCCGCATCCCGCATGCCGCGCATATACCACGCGGCATGCTTGCGCGCCTGTAAAACCGCGAGCTTTTCGCCTTTATGCTCCGCCGCAAGCCGCACCTGGCGGTACAGCGTCTGCATTCGCTTCGATACCGGCGGGTCGGGCAAAACGACACCGGATGTCAAAAACGCCTCGATCTGGGCAAAAATCCACGGCGCCCCGAGCGCGCCGCGCCCGACGGCGATCAGGTCGCACCCGGTTTGTTCAAACAGCCTTGCCGCCGATTTGGCGTCTGTCACATCGCCGTTGCCGATCACGGGGATCAAAACCGACCGCTTGACCTCTTTGATGATGTCCCAATCGACCGGAGGGGCATACATCTGGTCACGGGTGCGGCCGTGCACCGTCACCGCCGCGGCGCCCCCCGCTTCGACCGCCTGCGCGACCTCCACCACAGTTATGTGTTCTTTATCATAGCCCTTGCGCAGCTTGGCCGTGACCGGTACATCCACTTCCCGCCGCACCGCCTCCACCAGTCTGCCGCACAGAGCCGGATCGCGCATCAGCGAACTGCCGCAGCCGCCACAGACAACCTTCGGCGCGGGACAGCCCATATTGATGTCGATGACATCGGGGTGAAACGCCATCGCCTTCGACGCGGCGCGCGCCATGACCGCGGGATCGCTCCCGAACAACTGAACGGCGGCGGGATGCTCCTGTTCGTCGAGCGCCAGCAGTTCAAAGCTTTTTCTGTCCGAAAGGTCGAGCCCCTTGGCACTCACCATCTCGCCCGTCACATAACAGGCGCCGAAATCCACACACACACGGCGAAAGGCGCGATCCGCCGCCCCCGCCATCGGCGCAAGCGCCGCATGTCCCCGAAGCTCTAAATTGCCGATTGTCATGTTGTCCCTCCGCCTAATGCAATGGTCTTTTCGACGGCGGTTGAACGCCCGCCGATTCTCAAACGGGATATATCCCGCACGCCCATGTCGACAAAAGCCTACCGAAAAACCAAGCGGCGACTTTTTGGGCCGCCGCTTTAAGCTATACGATTCAACGGTCTTTTCCCGCATCTTTCGCCGCATCATCCGGTACATATTCCAAAATATCCGCCGGCTGACAGTCGAGTTCTTTGCAGATTGCGCTCAGCGTGGAAAAGCGAACGGCGCGGGCGCGGTTGTTTTTGAGGATTGAAAGATTGGCAAGCGTGATGCCGACGCGGTCGGAAAGCTCTGTCAATCCGATTTTGCGCTTCGCCATCATCACATCCAAATTGACCAATATCGCCATGCCCGCTCTCCTCTCTTTTTTTCTTTTGCCGTGTGGCGCACGTGCCGTGTGGCGCACGTGCCGTGTGGCGCACATGCCGTGTGGCGCACGCCGTTTTCGTCAGATGGTCATATCGTTTTCCTGTTTATATTTCACCGCCTGACGGAACAGCTCGGAAAACACCAGCGCCACCAGCCCCATAAGCAAAAACGCCACAAAAATAATCAGCATCGTAAATTTGGTCATTCCGCAAAAGGTCATCACCAGATAAAACAGCGATATGACGATACATTCAATCCCCGCGACCTTGATGCGTTTGACGGTATCAAGCGAAAAAATCGTACCCCTGTTGACATTGCGCATAATGCCCCGCACCTGCCACAAAATCAGCTCCGCGAGAACACCGGACACCGACAGTGTCACAAGATAGCGGGGATACCAAAAATCGGGGGCGTTGTTAAACGGCATCATCAGATGGGAAACAGACCACGGCAGGGTGACGATAATGATCAGTCCCGCCGCCATCGCGACCCACAGCACCACTTCCAGTACGCCTGAAAGCCCTCGTTTATCAATCAGCTTCATAAACCGTTCTCCTTGCTTTTATCCGAAAGCCGCACAAGCGGCATATGTAGGCATAGATTTAGGTATTATATGACAATCGGCACGCTTTGCGCACAATTTTGTTTATTATACAGCAAATTACAAAAAAGGTCAACCGCAATCCCGCCGAACGGCAGATAAAATTCCTTTTCGGCGGACACGCAAGTTTTGAAGCCGCGCGCATAGAGATACGGTAGACACTCCTCCGTATAAAGCGGATAACCGCCGCATGGGAAAGGAAGCGTATACGCATGCTGTTGGAATGGCTTCAGGCGCTCTCTCATTTGGTCTTTATGGCACTTCATCTGAGCAACCCCGGCTCATTTCCGCGTCCGCTCTCCGCCGAGCAGGAAAGAGACGCCCTTCAGCGCTTTCACGAGCAGGGCGATATGCAGGCGCGCACGCTGCTGATCGAGCACAATCTGCGGCTGGTCGCCCATATCATCAAAAAATACTACGGCTCCTGCAAGGAGCAGGACGACCTCATCTCCATCGGCACCATCGGTCTGATCAAAGCGGTCAATACCTTCGATTATAAAAAAGGAATCCGTCTGGCGACCTATGCCTCCCGCTGTATTGAAAACGAAATCCTGATGTATTTTCGCGCGAGCAAAAAGGCTTCGCAGGATGTCTCCATCTCCGAGCCGATTGACACCGACAAGGACGGCCATCCGCTGACCCTGATCGATGTCATCGCCGACGAAAACACCATGACGGAGGATCTGGAGCTGAAAATCAACAGCGAAAAGCTGTACGCCTATATCGAGGAGGTGCTGGACGAGCGGGAACGCGAGATCATCGAATGGCGGTACGGCTTGGTCGGAGAGGCAATGACCCAGCGCGAGGTCGCCAAAAAGCTGCATATTTCCCGCTCCTATGTCTCCCGCATCGAAAAAAAAGCCCTCGAAAAGCTGTATAATCGCTTTGAATCGGGGGATAAACAGCTCTGAGTCCGTTTTTTCACGCGGGCAGCCTGTCTTTTTTGCCAAACAGGCCGCTTCTCTCATTTTTATGTTGACAAATCAACATGTGGTCGGTATAATGTTGACAAATCAACATTATACCCCGTCGGCGGACAAGCCGCAGAAAGGACGAAAGTCGGTATGATCAAGCGCTTTGAGGATTTTGTCGGCACCGTTTCACAGCTTTATAAAGTCATTCAGAAGCTGAAAGCCGGCCGCATGAAGGACTTTGGGCTGAAGGGGCCCGATGTCATGTGCCTTTTTTATCTTTCACAATACCGCGACGGTCTGACCGCCGCCCGTCTGTGCGAGTTGGCGGGCATGGACAAAGCGGCCGTTTCGCGTATACTTGCCGAGCTGGAGCAAAAGGGCTATGTCGCCTATCCGACACGGGACGGCTCCCGCAAATATCGCGTATGCGCCGTGCTGACGCCGCGCGGACAGGCCGTCACCGAGCAGATCGACCGCATCATCTGCGACATCGTCGAAGAGGCAGGAGAAGGCGTGAGCGAGTCCGACCGCCGTGCCATGTACCGCGCGCTGGGCATCATTTCCTGCAATCTGGAAAAGCTCTCCAATGAAACGCTTTCAAATAAGGATGTATAAGACATGAATATTCTGTATAAAGCCTACTGCCGTACTTTTCAGGCGGTATTTCGTCTCGCTCTTCCGCTGCTGCCCTACCGAAAGCCGGTCATTCTCGAATCCGAAAACGATGTCCTGTCGGTTTTGCAGGCGCACGGCATTCACTCGGTGCTGTTGGTCACCGACAAAGGCGTGCGCTCGCACGGCCTGACGCAGGCGCTTGAGCAGGCGCTCACGGCAGGGGGCCTGACCGTCGCCGTTTATGACGGCACCGCCGCCAATCCCACCACGGCCGATGTTGCGGCCGCCACGGCCATATACCGCTTAAAAAACTGCCGCGCCGTCATCGGCTTCGGCGGCGGCTCCGCCATCGACTGTGCCAAGGCGACCGGCGCGTGTATGGCAAGACCCCGAAAAACGCTTGCCCAAATGAAAGGCATTTTAAAAATCCGAAAGAAAACGCCCTTGACCATCGCTGTGCCGACCACCGCCGGAACAGGCAGTGAAACAACGCTGGCCGCCGTCATAACCGACGCCGAAACGCGCTATAAATACCCGATCAACGACTTTCCGCTGATCCCGGACTATGCCCTGCTGTCCCCCGAACTGACCGTGTCCCTGCCGCCGGCGCTGACGGCCACGACCGGTATGGACGCCCTGACCCACGCGGTGGAAGCGTATATCGGGCGTTCCACCACGAGAGAAACGCGCGCCGACGCCGAAACCGCGGTCAGGCTGATTTTTCAAAATCTCCTGACAGCCTATCGGCACCCGGACGACCTTGATGCAAGAAAGCAGATGCTCACCGCCGCTTACTGCGCAGGCAACGCATTCAGCAAATCCTATGTCGGCTATGTGCACGCCGTCGCCCATTCTCTCGGAGGACATTACAATGTGCCGCACGGCCTTGCCAATGCCGTGTTGCTGCCCGTTGTGCTGCGCGCCTACGGAAAGAGCGTATATAAAAAGCTCCACCGTCTGGGGACGGCAGCCGGGCTATGCAGCGAATCGGACAGCGACGAGCAGGGAGCGCTCCGATTCATCGAAGCCATTTGTCGGCTCAAGCATCAGCTCGGCATCGGCGATACCATCGAAGGAATCAGAGCAAAGGATATTCCTTTTCTCGCCGCCGTTGCCGCCAAGGAGGCCAATCCGCTTTACCCCGTCCCGCAGCTGATGGATGCGGCACAGCTGGAGCAGTTTTATCATGCCGTAAAGGAGGACAAGTCCTGTGACTGAAGCAGCTATTCAAAAGGTGGTCGCCGCGCAGCGCGCCTATTTTGAAACGGGCGAAACGCTCGATCCCGCCCGCCGCAAAGCGTGGCTCAAAGCATTAAAGGCCCGCCTTGTCGCCCGCGAGGACGATCTGCGTGCCGCTCTGCAGGCCGATCTCGGCAAAAGCCAAACGGAGAGCTATATGTGTGAAATCGGCATGACGCTTTCGGAGCTGAGCTATATGATTCCCCGCATCAAGCGCTATGCCCGCGAAAAAAGCGTTCTCACCCCGCTCGCCCAATTCGCCGCGCGCAGCTATGTCAAGCCCTCCCCTTACGGGGTGTGCCTGATTATGAGCCCGTGGAATTATCCTGTTATGCTGTCGCTTGAGCCGCTCGTCGACGCACTTGCCGCCGGCAACACCGTTGTTCTCAAGCCGAGCGCCTATTCGCCGCAGACAAGCAGATTGCTTGGGGAACTGCTTGCCGCGTGTTTTCCGCCGGAGCTGGTCTCGGTTGTGACAGGCGGCCGCGAAGAGAACCAATACCTGCTGCAGCAGCCGTTTGACTATATCTTTTTCACGGGCAGCCAAGCAGTCGGAAAGGAGGTCATGCGCGCCGCTTCCGAGCGGCTGACCCCGGTCACACTTGAGCTCGGCGGCAAAAGCCCCTGTATCATCGAAAAAAGCGCCGACATTCCCCTTGCCGCCAAGCGCGTGGTATTCGGCAAATATCTCAACTGCGGCCAGACCTGCGTCGCTCCCGATTACATTCTGTGCGAAGAGAGCGTGAAAGACCGCTTTATCGCAGAAGTGAAGAAGCAGATTGTGCTCCAATTCGGCGAACACCCGCTTGAAAACGAGCAATACGGACACATTATCAACCAAAAGCATTTTGAACGCCTGTGCGCGCTGATAAATCCCGACAAGGTCGTCTGCGGCGGAACGGCCGATGCTTCCTCTCTTAAAATCGAGCCGACCGTGATGGACCGTGTAACCTATGAGGATGCGGTGATGGGAGAGGAAATTTTCGGCCCCATCATGCCGATTCTCACTTACCGAAATATCGACGATGTGATCGCGCACATAAATGCCGGGGCAAGCCCGCTTGCGCTCTATCTGTTTTCCGCCGACCGCTCGGTCATTCGCCGCGTGACCGCCCGCTGTTCCTTCGGCGGCGGCTGTATCAACGACACGATCATTCATCTTGCCACCTCCCGTATGGGCTTCGGCGGCGTCGGCGAAAGCGGCATGGGCGCTTATCACGGAAAGACCGGCTTTGACACCTTCTCCCACCGTAAAAGCATCGTCGATAAAAAGACCTTTATGGATATGCCCATTCGGTATCAGCCCTATACCGCGGCAAAAGAAACGCTCATCCGCCTGTTTTTAAAATAACGATTTTTACATAACGGCACCCCACTTTCAAGGAGGCATTCCAAATGAAACTGCGCATTATCACCGACACGGCGTCGGACATCACCCAAAACAGCCGCCCTGACCTGACCGTTTTACCGATGGCCATCCGCTTTTCCGAGACGGAATATCTCGACGGTGTGACGCTTTCCCACCGCCAATTCTATGAAAAGCTGATCGAAAGCGACACCCTGCCGACCACCAGCCAAATTTCTCCGTATACCTTTGAATGTGCGTTCAAAGAGGTAGAGGAGGCAGACGAAACGGCGGTCGTGATCACGATGTCCTCCAAGCTGTCGGGCACCTATCAGAGCGCCTTGCTTGCCGCCGAAAGCCATCCCGGCAGGGTCTTTGTGGTGGACAGTGAAAATGTCTGTGCGGGGCAGAAAATCCTGGTGGAATATGCCCTGCGGCTGTGCGACAGCGGAGCGGACGCCGAAACGATCGCACAAGAGCTGGAGGAAAAGAAGAAATCCGTGCGCCTGATCGCCCTCTTGGACACGCTGGAATATCTGCGGCGCGGCGGACGCATTTCCAATGTCAGCGGCATCGTCGGCGGTATGCTGTCCATCAAGCCGGTTATTTCCATTGAGCACGGCGAGGTTTGCATTCTCGGCAAAGCGCGCGGCTCGAAAAACGGCAACAATCTGCTCACGGAGCATATCCGCAAGGCAGGCGGCGTGGATTTTTCCATGCCCTTTGCCCTCGCTTATACCGGACTTGATGACAGCCTGCTGCAAAAATACATCTGCGACAATGAGGCGCTTTGGAAGCCCGCCGCCCGAGATTTACCCATCGGCACGGTCGGAGGCACCATCGGTACGCACGCCGGCCCCGGCGCCATTGTGGCGGCGTTTTTTGCCGGCGACGGGACGTAATGTTACGCCGTTTCCTATACCCCCGCTTTTTATCTGCATATTATTCTCGCAAAAAAGCGCTCTGTACCCATCTGTACAGAGCGCTTTTTTATACAAATACAAACTGCACGAGCAGCATATAGCATATCGTACCGCCTGCAATGGACAGCAGCATTTGTCGCTTCCAAAGATGCAGTGCAACCACCAGCGCGATCGAAATCAGCTCGGGCAGACCGTAACCGAAGGTGAACACATCGACATTTTTCAGGCAGTAAACGACCAGCAGGCCGAACACGGCGGCGGGCAGTACCCGCCCGAGATACTGAATATAGCGCGGGGTCGGTTTTCCCGCCGGAAACACCAAAAACGGCAAAAACCGCGTTGTCATCGTACCGAGTACCACCATGGCAACGGTGATCAGCTGTTGTGTCAAGGTCATGGTCATATTCTCACGCTCCCCCTGCCGCATCCTTTGCGGCTGTCTGCTTTTTCGATCGGTTTTCTGAGCACCGTCAGCATCAAAAGCAAAATCAGCATCGCGGGAACAATAAAGCTGTCCGCTCCGAATAGGCACAGGCACAGCAGCGATACACAAAGCCCCAAAACGGCGCTGATGTGCTGTTTATCCTTCAGCCACTGCTCCAAAAAGATGACCACAAACATGGCGGTCATGACAAACTCCAGCCCCTCGGTATGAAAGCGCACCAGCGAGCCGAAAAGGCCGCCGAGCGTGGCGCCTGTTACCCAATAGATTTGATTGAGCAGGGTGACAAAAAACATAAACCAGCCGCGATCGACCCCGTGCGGGATGTCGGCGGTACAATTGATGGAAAAGCTCTCGTCGCACAGCCCGAAAATCAGGTAGAGCTTTTTCAGCCCCATTCCCTTGAACTTATCCAGCATGGAGATCCCGTAAAAAAGATGCCGCGCGTTGATCATCAGCGTCATGAACAGCGCCTGCAGCGGATCAAACGCGCCGAGCAGCAGATTGGCGGCGACAAATTCCATCGAGCCGGCAAACACCGTCAGGCTCATCAGCATCGGATACCAAAAGCAAAAGCCGGACACATTCATATAAATGCCATAGGTGATCCCCAAAAATAAAAAGCCCGCCAAAATCGGAACGGTGTGGGGAAACGCCGCCGCGAGCGCTTTGCGGTGCATCCCCTTTTGTGCCTTTGCCAAATGAAGCCCCTCTTTTTTACAAACGGTATCCCGTCCTTTTTATGTGCCGCTTTTGTCTTATTTTTGCGCACTCTGTTCACACGCTGTTTTTCGAAGTGCCGTATTCGCGCCCTGTTTTCCCGCACGGCCGCTTCTCATACGCATTTTCTGCCCACTCAAATGACACAAAAAGCGGAGGCAACCGTCTTGCCTCCGCTTTCAATGGTTTATAATTCAGTGCTTGTTGCCGAACAGATTCATGATTTCGCCGAAGCCGTCCGCATCATCGTCTACACTGCCGGTTTTGATGGAATTGAAGCCGGGGATTTTATCCATAGAGGTCGAGCTCGGGAAACCGCCCGCGCCCTCTTCAAAGCCGGTTGCCACAACCGTAACAACCATCTCGTCGTCAAGCGTGTCGTCGAACGCCATACCCCAAATAATATTCGCATCGGGATGCGCCGCCTTGCTGATGAGCGTCGCCGCCGTATCGACATCCTCGAGGTCGACATCGGGAGATGCGGTCACATTGATGATGACGCCGTGAGCGCCCTGAATGGAGGTTTCCAGAAGCGGACTCGCCACAGCGCGCTCCGCCGCTTCGGTCGCCTTATCCTTACCGCCGGCGCGGCCAAAGCCCATATGGGCGTAGCCCGCATCCTTCATGACGGCGGTCACATCGGCAAAGTCGAGGTTGACCATTGCCTGGCTGGTAATCAAATCGGAAATGGACTGCACGCCCTGACGCAGGACATCGTCCGCCATGCCAAACGCATTGGCCAGCGTGATGCGCTGGTCGCTGATGAGCTTGAGTCTCTCGTTCGGAATCACAAGCAGGCTGTCCACATGCTCGCGCAGCGTAGCGATTCCCTTTTCCGCCTGCTCCATACGGCGGCGGCCTTCAAAACCGAACGGCTTTGTGACAATGCCGACGGTGAGAATGCCCATATCGCGTGCAATATTGGCGACGACAGGCGCCGCACCGGTGCCGGTGCCGCCGCCCATGCCGGCCGTGATAAAGACCATATCCGTTCCCTTCAGAGCGGCCTCGATCTCCTCGCGGCTTTCCTCCGCCGCGCGCTGGCCCTTGTCGGGGTTGGCGCCGGCGCCCATGCCGTGAGTCAGCTTTTCACCGATCTGCAGCTTGAGCGTCGCCTGCGAACGGGCAATCGCCTGACGGTCCGTGTTGATAGCGACGAATTCCACGCCCTGAAGGCCGGAGCGCACCATACGGTCGACCGCGTTTCCGCCGCCGCCGCCGACGCCTACGATTTTTATTTGAACGCCGCCCACGTAATCGTTTTCAATCTGAAATCCCATGAAAAACTTCCTCTCTTTATTTATAGTTTCGTTTCTTAAAAATACATTTGTGTTGCCATTCAACAACCGGTTTGCTTTATTTTACAGTAGTATAACAGTAGTATATATGCTAATCATACCACGCCTGCTTTACAATATCAACAGAAAAATTGCATTTTTCGACCCATAAGAGCAAAAAATTTTTGAGATTTTTTTTGCCGAAATCTGTCATTTTTACCAAGAAGCCGAAAAAGGAGGGCTTGTCCGCTTTGCGGACGCGCTTTCAATCGTCGCTGTAGCCGTCATCATAACCGTAGCTGTCTTCGCCGCTGTAGTCATCACTGTAGTCGCTGTAGTCACTGTAGCCGTCGCTGTAGTCGTCATCGCCGTCCTGCGCGGAGGGCGCCGACGTGACGGTGGTTTCTCCCGCAGCGGGGCGGCGCGTCGCCGTGGTCGTTGTCGCCAGCAGCGAGGAGGGCGTAAAGACCGCCTGGTTTTCCAGCGCATCGCTCGAATAGGAGCTGACATTCAGCACGCCTGTCACATGCGAACCGCGATCCCGCAAGACGACGGGAATCGTGCTCGCCACCACGCCGATTTCGTGCTCCAGATTGGTGGAATTTCCCAGCTTAACAAGAATCTGACCGTTCCAGCAAAGCTGCAAATCGGTTTTATCCGTCATGTCGATCTCGGTGACATTTGTCAGCTCATAGCGGTTGATGGCGGACAACAGCGTCTGTAAAATTCCCTGACAATACTCATCCATCGCCATGCCGCCGAGCTGTATGCCGCCCTCGGGCGCGTCTGTTCCTTTGATATACAGCAGGCGTTTGGGCATATCGGATACAATCTCCCGTTTCTCAAGCGCCTTGCCGTTTTCACCGACCAGCACCCACGACTGATCGGCATATATCGCACCGATCACCTCGGTTTCCGTCACGGTGATATGCACCTCGTCCATATGCAGCGTCTGCACCTGAACCGATGAAAAATACGGAAAAGCGGACATCAGCTTTTCTTCTGTTTGATTGCTCTTGATTGAAAAAATGCTTTGCCCGATTTGGATACCGCTTTCTCCGATCACCGCTTCCTGACTGTACTTCGTATTTCCCTCTACGGTCACGGTCTTGACGGCAAACAGCGAATCGGCATTTTGCTGATTCTGCGAAACAGGCCAAGGCGTCACCACCCACAAAACGACCGACCCGACTGCCAGCAAAAGAATCAGCGTCAGGCACACCACTAACATATAAAAACGCCGGGCAGCCAAGGACTGCCGCTCCGAGGATTGCTCTTTATCGGTTTTTTTTGCCACGGCGGCTCACCGCCCTTTCCGTTCCTCTTTTTTTATCCGGCGGGATATAGCCCGACAGCCTATCCCGCCGCATCCTTTTTGCCGGTATCCTTACAGCCGCTATATAGCCGCTTTGATGTGTATTCTCTCATAACCATGCTGTCCGTCTGTCCGTTTCATGCCGTCCGCCCGCGCCGGCTCAGTCAACGCGGCGAATCGAGGCGCCGACGCTTTGGAGCGTTTCGGCAAGCGCCGCATAGCCGCGGTCGAGATGATGAAGCTGCGTAATTTCGGTGTTTCCCTGTGCCGCAAGCGCCGCGATCACCATGGCCGCTCCGCCGCGCAGATCGGTGCAGCAGACGCGAGCGCCCGACAGTACCTCGACGCCCTCCACCACCGCGGCGCGCCCCTCCGTTTTGATACGGGCGCCCATGCGGGTCAGCTCTCCGACATGTTTATACCGATTTTCAAATATATTTTCCACAAACAGGCTGGTGCCGTCGGCGACCGTCATCATCGCCATCAGCGGGGCCTGTGCGTCTGTCGGAAATCCGGGATAGGGCATTGTTCGGACGGTCTTGATGCGCCGAAGGCGCGCGGGCGCCTTCAGGTGCAGCTGCTCCGCCTGTGTTTGAACGGTACAGCCCGATTCTTCAAAGGCGGCTATGACCGCCGCCATATGACACGCCTGCACGCCGGTCAGCGTGAGCGCTCCGCCCGTCACCGCACACGCCGCCATATAGGTGGCCGCCTCAATGCGATCGGGCATGACGGAAAATCGGCAGCCGATCAGCCGCTTGACGCCCTGTATCCGTACCGTGCTTTCTCCCGCGCCCTCAATGCAGGCACCGCAGGCGTTAAGGTAAGCACACAAATCCACAATCTCCGGCTCACACGCCGCATTGCAGATGACGGTCTCCCCTTTTGCGAGCACGGCGGCAAGCAGGATGTTTTCGGTTGCCCCGACGCTCGGAAACGACAGCGTGATATGCGCGCCGTGCAGACCGTCCGGCACACGGCAATGCAGCTCGCCGCCGTTTTCCTCTATGTCCACTCCCATTTGTGACAGTGCCGCCAAATGCAGATCGACGGGGCGGGGGCCCAGCTCACAGCCTCCGGGGAAGCACAGGTGCGCTTCGCCCGCGCGGGACAGGATCGCGCCCAAAAAGACGATCGAGCTGCGCATTTCGCGCATCAGATGCTCGGGGATCGTCGTGCGGCACATAGAGCCGGGTGTCACCTCCGCCGTATTCGGTGAATGTGCCACCTCGCAGCCGAGATGCCGCAGAATGGCAATAGAGGCGGTCACATCGGAAAGCGGCGGACAATTTTCAATCACGCTCGGCGAAGAGGGCAGCAGCGTGGCCGCCAACAGGGGAAGCGCGCTGTTTTTTGCGCCGTGGATACGCACCGTACCCTGTAATGTATGTAAACCCTCGACAACCAACTTTTCCATTGTGCACACCCTTTCCCAAGCACAGTCGGCACGCATCAAAGCACTGCCCACTGTCATGGTATGCGCCATGGATAAAATCGGTGAAAAGCGGCCGCATTGTCAGCCTGTTTTCGGAAAATTCGGCCTGCATTTCAAAAGAAAGTCGGTTTTTATTTTGCGTTCAGCTTGGCTGCGACGACCTCCAAAATGCGGCGGTCGGCATCCAACACCGCGCCTTTTTTGGCGTTCTCGCCCATCTGCAAAAGGCGGGCGGGCTGGGCGGTGATATTTTGGACAGCCTCCCATAAAGAGGCGGCCGTCAGATCCTTTTCCTCAATACACACCGCCGCATCCCGTTTGACAAGCGCCTGTGCATTGTGAAACTGATGATTTTCGGCGACATACGGAGAGGGAATCAGCACGGACGGCTTGCCGCACGCCTGCAGCTCCGTCAGGGTCATCGCCCCGCAGCGGCAAATCACCAGATCCGCCGCCGCCATACAGTCGGCCATATCGTCGATATATTCACGCACCCAAATGCCGTCCTTATGCAGCGGCACGCCGCTTTCGTTAAGAGCCGCGACCATCGCCGGGTATCCGCTTTTTCCCGCGCCGTGGATATGCTGAAGAGCACCCTCTTTCAAGCTCTTTTCCAAAACGCCGATCATGGCACAGTTGAGGGCGGACGCTCCGAGACTGCCGCCGAACGAGAGTACAACGGGGCGTTCGTCAAGTCCCAGCTTGCGCCGCGCCTCCTGCTTATTTTTTTGTGTGAAATCGGCAGGCAGCGGGTTTCCCGTCACCACGGTGTCCGTGCCGAGCGGAAGATATTTCTTTGCCGACTCTTCAGACAGGCAGATCGTCGCCCATTTGGCGAGCATTTTGACCGTCACGCCCGGCAGGGCGTTCGATTCATGCACCACCACCGGGATGCCCCTTTGCGCCGCCTTGCGCAGAATCGGGCCGCAGACATAGCCGCCGGTACCGATGGCGATATCCGGCTGAAAGTCTTTTAAAAGCTTCGCGGCACGGCCGCCGGCGGTGACCGCCCGAAACGCCGCTTGTACATTGTCAACCAGCGCTTTCGGCGTAAAGCGGCGCTGAAAGCCGCTGACCTTCATCGTTTTGATCTCATAGCCCGCCGCCGGAACCAGACGGGTCTCCATGCGCCCTTCGGCGCCCACAAACAGGATTTCCGCTCCCGGATACTCCCGCTTGATTGCACCGGCAATGGTCAAAGCGGGATTGATATGTCCCGCCGTGCCCCCGCCTGTCATCAACACACGCATCGTGATCCCCCGTTTTAACAGAAAATACCGTTCTTCCTTCCCCTATGTCTGCTTGACCTTCATATGCCGCGAAATAGAAAGCAAAATGCCCATCTGCGCCAGAAGCATAACAAGAGACGAGCCGCCGTAGCTGAAGAACGGCAGGCTGATACCGGTATTCGGCAGCAAATTGGTCACGACCGCAATGTTGATGGCGACCTGTATCGCAATTTGTACCGTCAGGCCGATGGCCAGCATAAAACCGAATTTATCCGGCGCGCGCATGGCGATGAGAAAGCCGCGCCACACAAGCGCCGCAAACAGGAGAATGATGAGCACGGCGCCGACAAAGCCCAGCTCTTCGCAGACAATGGAAAAAATAAAGTCGTTTTGCGGCTCCGGCAGGAAAAGATGCTTTTCGCGGGAATTGCCGAAGCCCAGCCCCATGAGTCCCCCCGAACCGATGGCATACAAAGACTGCATACTCTGCCACGCAACATCCCGATTTTGCGCATATACCTCGGTCAGGTTGAGCCACACATCAATGCGGTCCTTTTCATAACCGAGCACAAAAACGACAAACACCACTGCCGCACCGCCGAGAATGAGCGTCATCAGCAGATAAAACAGGCGCGTGCCGCCGATATACATCATCACCATGCCGATCGCCAGCACCAAAATCGTTCCCGACAGGTGCGGCTCCGCCACGATCAGCGCACAAATCACCGCCAAAATAGCCATAAACGGCAGATATCCTTTGGTAAAGGTCTTCATCTTTTTATAATTGAGCGAGATCATGTGCGCAAACAAGACGATCAGCGCAAATTTGGCGATCTCCGACGGTTGAAACTGTCCGATACCCGGCAGGGAGATCCACCGCTGCACACCGTCCGACGACGGAATGAGCAGCACCACCACAAGCAAAACCAGCGAAACGCCCGTCACCGGAAGCGCCAGTTTATGCCACACGCGGTAATCGACCGCCGACAGCACAAACATCGCCACCAATCCGATTGCGGCAAAAATAAGCTGCTTCTTAATATAGAAATAGCTGTCCCCGTCATTCCAGTAATAGGCATAGGCGTAGCTTGCAGAGAACATACAGGCAAGTCCGATGGTGAGCAGGATCAGGAGAATAATCAAAAACGGCACATCAAAGCCGCCCGACAAATGAAACAGCCGCCATTTGTCGCGCCGACGCGTTTTTTCGGAAGCAACCGCAGTCGCCATGATTTCCATCTCCCTTCCCGTACAGTCCGCCTTTTTCGGCGGCAAATCAGAACACCAGCCACAGCACCGCGCTGCCGACGACAGCCGTCACGATGCAAAATACCGCTACAATGGTGTTTTCACTCCAGCCGCACATCTCAAAATGATGATGCAGCGGGCTCATTTTAAACAGCCGTTTGCCGTGCGTCAGCTTGAAATAGGTGACCTGCAGCATGACGGACAGCGTTTCCAGCACATAGACGATCCCGACCGGCAGCAGCAGCAGCGGATGGCCGATTCCGAAGGACAGCGCGCACAGCACCCCGCCGATAAACAGGGAACCGGTATCCCCCATAAACACCCGCGCAGGGTGCATATTCCACACAAGGAAGCCCGCCAGCGCGCCCGCAAAGGCCGCGCTCACAAGGCTCTGCCCAAAGTGCTCGGTCACGGACGCCGCGATCATCATGCAAAGAGACGCGACCACGCTGACCGACGCACACAGTCCGTCCACGCCGTCTGTCAGATTGGTCGCATTCGGAAAGCCGACCACAAAGAAAATGCACAGCGGCAGGAACCACCAGCCGATATCGACCACGCCGACAAACGGGATATAGATCTCGGATGCGCCGCCGAGCCAGTACATCACGACCGCATATCCGCACGCCACAAACAGCTGTAAAAGAATTTTCTGCATGGCCGTCAGGCCGAGATTGCGTTTTTTAACCACCTTGATATAATCATCCGCCAGCCCGATCAAGCCGCACATAATCGCCATCACGACGCCTGCGATCAGGCGTGTCAGCTCCGTCGGGGTCACGCCGGACAGCGGCTTCATCGGCAGGCATAGCTCACACACCGCCACCGCGATGATCAGCGCAGCCGCCAGCCCGATCATAAACATCATCCCGCCCATTGTCGGCGTTCCCTGTTTATTTTTATGCCATGCCGGTCCGATCTCGCGGATCGTCTGTCCGAATTTCAGCCGATGAAGCATCGGTACCAAAAAACGCCCCGAAATCGCCGCGATCAAAAAGCCGACAAATACCGTTGCGGCCAAAACGGTCAAGCGAATCATCATTTCATTCATAGCGTTCCCTTTTTCCTGTTTGATAGTCGGTATATGACCGTTGCTTTTTCATCGCCGCTTTTCACCCGCACGGCGAAGCGCCGACGAAAAAGCGTCACATTGTTTTTAACACATCCGCGATCACTTCGCGTTCATCGAGATGAATGACGCCGTCTTTTAAAATTTGATAGGTTTCATGTCCCTTGCCGGCAAGCAGGATCGTATCGCCCGCGCGCGCGTTGCGAAGCGCCCAGCCAATCGCCTCCACACGGTTTTCCACCACCGTATGCGGGCAGTTTTCCGGCAAGCCCTCCAAAATGTCGCGGATGATCGCCGACGGATCCTCCGTTCGGGGATTATCCGATGTCACGATGGTATAATCGGCGTATTTTGCCGCCACCGCCGCCATTTTGGGGCGTTTGGTCTTGTCGCGGTCACCGCCGCAGCCAAACAGCACGACAAGGCGGCCTTCCGCACAGCTTTTGAGCGTTTTGCAAATATTTTCCAAGCCGTCCGGCGTATGGGCATAATCGATGACCACCGTAAAATCGCGGTCGGTCTTGACCACCTCGGCGCGTCCCTTGACGCCGCAGGTGCCCGCAAGAGCCCCCAACACGGTCTCAAAGGGAATGCCGAGAGACAGCGCGCAAACCGCACTGCCGAGCGCGTTATAAACGGAAAAATATCCCGGAATCGGCAGACGCACGCGCCCGATCACGCCGTTTCCGACAAGCTCAAAATCGACGCCGTCCGCACGGGTGCGCACATTGCGCGCCGTATAGGCGGCATGGTCGCTTTGCGTCGAAAAGGTATACACCTCGCCGTCAAACCCGTCCAGTATCTTTTCCGCCCATGCGTCATCCGCATTGACAATCGCCCGGCGCGCACGGGTAAACAGACGCTTTTTGGCTTCACAGTAAGCCTCCATGGTTTTATGGTAATCCAGATGATCCTGTGTCAGATTGGTAAAAACCGCCGCGTCAAAGATACAGCCCTCTACGCGGTCCTGATCAAGCGCATGAGAGCTCACCTCCATGACCGCATAGGAGCATCCTTCCTTCACCATCAGCGACAGCATGCTTTGCAAATCATACGGGTCGGGCGTGGTGTGTCCCGACGGCAGCACGCGATCTCCCACCATATTCTGGATGGTGCCGATCAGCCCCACCTTATGGCCCGCCTTCTCCAAAATGGCCTTGAGCATATACGTCGTGCTGGTTTTACCGTTGGTGCCGGTGATGCCGATTAAGCGGAGCTTCGTCGCAGGATTGCCGAACCAATTGGCGCAAAGCTGTGCCCATGCGCGGCGGGTAGAGTCTACGGTCACCTCCTGCGGCAGACCGAGAGGGCGCTGTGTAATCACCAGCACCGCGCCCGCTTCAAGAGCGGCCTTGGCATATTTGTGTCCGTCCACCGCCGTTCCGGCAATACACACAAACACAAACCCCGACTCCACCCTGCGGGAATCGCAGGTCAGTCCCGTCACCTGCGCATCCGTGTCCGTATGCGCCACGCCGCTCAGAAGTTGCTGCGTTGTCATGCTCTCCTCATCCTTCCCATTCGGGCAGCCGCCCGAAACAGTCATTGCGTTTTTATCCGTCAAACCGCACCGAGCGGCCGTATGTCTGTTTTGGATTTGTCTGCCGAAAAACTACTCGATTTGATCCTTATAGATAAATTCCACTACAATGATGGTGCCGTACGGGACCTCTGTACCCGCGCCGATGCTCTGGGTGGAGACCGACGCCTCGCCGCTTTCGAGCCCCGTTCCGCTGAACTGTATGTTAAGACCGTATTCCGAAGCGATCAGCGACGCTTCCGACAAGGAACAACCGGTAAAATCGGGGACTGTGACCGTGTCCGACTGGTAGCTGGTCTGATCGGTATACAGCACCACGGTGCCTTCCTTCGGAATGGACTGTCCCGCTTCGGGAACCTGTTTGACAACCGTTGTTCCCTCTCCGATCACACGGCTTTGAAGCCCTTCGTTTGCGACCGTCGCTTCCGCGACCGACAGCTCAAGTCCTTCGACAGAAGGCGTAGAGCAGCTCATTCCCGCCAATTCCTCTTGTGTATATTGCGGCTCAACGCCCAAATAGGTAAGGGTATCCTCCAAAATCTTCTTGGCGACAGGGGCGGCAATGGTGCCGCCGTACCGGTTGGCACACTGCGGCTCATCGATCATGACAAGCACCGCGACTTGCGGATCGTCCGCCGGCGCAAAGCCGCCGAACGAGGCAACGACATTGGTTCCGCCCGTCTCCGTCTTTTCCGAGGTGCCCGTTTTTCCCGCCACACGGTAGCCGGCCACATAGGCGTTTTTACCGCCGCCGTTTTCGACCGCATTGGCGAGCAGAGCGGACACGCGCTGTGCCGTCTCCTGCGAGATGACCTGGCGCTTGACCGTCGGAACGGTGTTGGAGACGACATTGCCGTCTGCATCCAGCACCTGCTGCACCACATACGGCTGCAGCAGCTTGCCGCCGTTGGCAATGGAAGAAATCGCCGTGATCATTTGGATCGGCGTGATTTTAAAGGTTTGCCCCATCGACGAAACCGCCAGCTGAACCGGGTCCAAATCCTCCTCCGAGTGATACAGGCTGCTCGAAATAGGGGCTTCTCCGAGCATATCGACACCGGTCAGCTCGGTAAAGCCGAAGCCGGTGTAATATTTGTAGAACAGATCGCGCCCCACCTTCAGACCGATCTGAATAAACGCAGGGTTACAGGAATTGCAGATGGCATCGGCCAGCGTCTGCGTGCCGTGACTGCTCGGATACACATGGCAGTGAATCGTCGTGTCCAGCACCGTCTCCTGACCGCCGCACACAAACCCGCTTTCCTCGCTGACGAGGCCTTCCTCCAGCGCCATGCTGGTGGTGAACATCTTAAACACGGAGCCGGGCTCGTAATATTCCGATATAGCTTTATTCGTCCACTGCTTTTCGCGCGCGAGCGTTTGCGCCGCAGACGCCTCCTCCCCGGAAAGTGCAGCGATCGCGGTCAATTCGTTTTGGTCGGTAATGGTCATCGGGTCGTTCGGATCGTAGTCCCCTTTTGTCGCCATCGCCAAAATGGCGCCGGTGTTGGGATCCATGACGATCGCCGATGCGCGGTTGGTCGCTCCCGTTTCGGCCACCGCCTGTTCAAGATATTTTTCGGCATAGTGCTGAATGGTCTGGTCAATTGAAAGCACCAGGCTGTTGCCGTCCTCGGCATCGACCGTTTTTTCGTAGGAAAGGGAATTGGGAAGCTCGTCACCCCAGCCGTTCTTGGCGGTTACAATGCGTCCCGCTTTTCCTTTGAGCACATCCTCATATTCCGCTTCCAGCCCGTACAGGCCGTAATTATCCGTTCCGGTAAAACCGAGCACACAGGACAAAAGCGAGCCGTACGGGTAGGTGCGCTTATAGTCCGTGATGACGCGGAATATGCCGTTCATATCATGCTCATCCACCCACGCGATGAGTTGCTCCGCAAGCGGGCGTTCGATTTTCTTTTTCACCACTTCATACTGAGAGCCGGTTTTGGTCGTCTGTTCATACAGCTTGTCGCGATCCACCGACAGCATTTCCGAAAGCTCGTCGGCGATCAGCTTTCGATCCTCTTCGCTGCTGATATTATACGGCGACATGATGATCGTCCACACCTGCATGCTCTCCGCAAGCGTTTCGCCGTTGGTATCGTAAATGGCACCGCGGTTGGGCGAAATGACGCTGTCACTGAGCTGCTGCTCGGTGGCAAGGCGCTGCCAATTTTCCGTCTGTATGATCTGCAGCAGCGCAAGGCGCCCGATAATCACGGCAAAAACAAGAAAAATGACACCCAGCAAAACGATCAGCGCGCGTTTCCACATCTGTCTCGTCGGCTGATGAGTAGACACCCGTGTTGCCGTCTGCTGCGCGTTTTCGCCCTCGGTATTCTGAACGGAATGCGAATTGTTTTTCACGGACTGTCACCTCATTTCACCTGTGCTGCATATCCCGTTTTCCGCCTTCAAAGCGCCTTTTTCGCCGCCCCGTTTTCGCCGCTTCGGCGCAAATACAAGCAAGGCATCTTCCTTAGACAGAAAGGGAAAAAATAACAAAAAAGAATAAAATAAAATAACAAACGAGAGTCAAGATCGGCAAATCTCAACTCCCGGTGCGGTCGTGAATATCGGCATGCGGATCCTGTCATACCATTCGTATGCCGAAATTTATAGGGTATTCCCGCTAAAGAGTGCCCTATGCGGATATTTTTGTGCTGCGTGCGCGAAAGCCGTCAAAATCCTCCCGCACGGCCTGCACGGTCAATCGCCGCTTTACGCTCCGAACCAGCCGGCAATCGCCGCACCGATCGATTCAAAAATGCCTTGCGGCGCAGGATCGGACACCTCAATCTGGTCGCCGCCGTCGACAGTGATATACTCGATCTGATAGGATTCGACCTTTTCCATCCCGTTCTCCTGCGCATAGGCATCAACGCTTTGTGCGGAGGTTTTCGAGGACAGCTCGTTGCTCAGTCTGCTCGTTTCGCTGCGCAGGATTTTGAGCTGTTCCTGTCCGTCGGAAATCTTGTCGTTCAGCTCGGTGAGCTGTACGCGGCTGATAATCATCATCGCGGCGGCCGCGAGCAGTAGCGCGATAATGACGCCGTTATATAAAAGGTGCAGACGGCGGCGTGAGCGCTCCTGTTTTTGGCGCTTTTGCGCGGCCTTTTCGGGAGATTTTACCGCGCGAAGACGCGGTTTCCCCGATTCAAACAAAGACAGATCGTATGCCTCAGAGGATCCCTTCGCCATCGCTGTCATTCCTTTCCTTCATATCTTCATATCGTTCATGCAGCCGACGGATCGCGCGCAATGTCGCGCTGCGGCTGCGGGGATTGTTTTTCAGTTCCTGTTCGTCCGCCCGTACGGGCTTTGCCGTCACCGATTCGGCGGCAGGCGTGCAGCGGCAGGTGCAAATCGGGCTTTCGGGGGGACATATACAGCCCCGCTTCCAGTCTGCAAAGCGCCGCTTCACCATGCGGTCTTCCAGCGAATGAAAAGTGATGACCGCGAGACAACCGCCGTCTGCAAGACAGTCAAACGCCGTATCAAGCGCCCGCGAAAGGCATCCGAGCTCGTCGTTCACCGCGATACGCAGTGCCTGAAACACGCGGCGGGCAGGGTGCTTGTCCCTGCGTGCGGCAGCGGGTACCGCCGCCTTTACCAGTTCCGCAAGCTGCACGGTGGAGAGGATCGGGTTCTTTTCCCGTTCCCTCACGATCGCCTGTGCAATCCGGCGGGAAAATTTTTCTTCTCCGTATGTAAAAAACACATCGGCAAGCTGCTGCTCGGACAAGGTGTTGCAAAGATCCGCCGCCGTCTGTCCGCTTTGGCTCATACGCATATCGAGCGGCGCGTCCTTGTGAAAGGAAAAGCCGCGCGCAGCGTCATCCAACTGATGAGAGGACACGCCGATGTCGAGCAAAATGCCGTCGACGCGCGGCACGCCGTATCGGCTGAGCACCTGTGCCATTTCGGTAAAATTGCTGTGTACCACTGTCGCAGGCAGCCCGCGCAGCCTTTCCGACGCTTCCTTGATCGCATCGGGATCGCGGTCAAGCGCATACAGATGACCGGTAGTCAGCCGGGAGGCAATGGCAAAGGAATGTCCGCCTCCGCCCGCCGTGCCGTCAACATAAATGCCGTCGGCACGCACCGCGAGCGCGTCGAGAACAGGCTGCAACAGCACCGGCAGATGATATCCGCTGTCGGGTGTTTGTGTCACGCCCGTCACCGCCTTTTGACAAATTCATTATAACACAAATGATTACAATAAGCAACCCTTTTGGGGCTTTTTCTGTAACTTTTTGTAACCGTTTTCCGTAGATTATGCGAAAACGACCCCCGGTCACCTCTGTGCATAATTCACAAATTCGACATATTTTTCGGTTACAAACCAAGTGCCATGAAATCCGCGATAATTTCGTCCTCCGTCATCGCGCCCACCGTCTGTTCATAGATGGACGGCGCCCAAATTTCGGCGCGATTGTGACCCGCGCCGATGATCAGCGCCTCCTTTTCGAGATGCGCATGATCCATCAGATGACGCGGCAGCAAAATGCGTCCCTGCGCATCGAGCTGCACATCCACGGCATTGGAGGAAAGATAGCGAAGGAGCTGACGGGATTTGGTCATCGGAAGCTGTTCCAGCTTTTCCAGCATGGCCTCCCAACCGTCGGCGGTGTACAGACTGATACACGGCTCCATCACCGCCGCGGCGATAAAGGTCTCGCCGAGCGTATCCCGCATTTTGGTCGGAATGGACACGCGTCCTTTGGCGTCAATCGTATGGGAATACCGTCCGCGCATAGGCTGTACACCTCCTTTTGATAAGATCCTTCATAGAGATCAACGGCAGCCGAGTGGAAAAATGTGAAAAACTCAGTGAAAAACATGAGAAACTTCCACTTTACCCCACCGGGATACACTTTGTCCCACTTTTACTTCATTATACTGTACCGTTTTGTAAATTGCAAGGGGGCAAAAGCGGGAAATTAAAAAAACTTTATGTTTTTTCTTCTATTTTAACCGAACATATTTTCGTTTTTTGCTTCTTATCCCTCATTTTTTCTCCAAGGACAATTTTTGCCCCGATATGCGTTTTCTCTTTTTTGTGTTCAACGCCGAAGCGAACCGGACACGGCGGCTTTGCGGCGGTATTCTGTTGCCGTGGAGCTTTTTCTGTTGCCTCAAAGCAACCGATTTCGCGGCAAAATGGCCGAAAAAACCTCCTGCGGTACCGTCAAAAGGCGGTCCCGCAGGAGGCCGAATCGTCACAGACGCATTCAAAAGCATATAAAAGGCGGTCGAGCGACTTTACAGCATTTACATTTACATTGACCTTGATTTTCGCCCGCACACCCTTCTTTGGTTGGCATCCCAATTCGTATCCGACTCATTCACAGCAATCCGGGACTTAGCTGTGGCCGTGCTCTTCCCTGTCGGCGACGGCTTTTGTCGGCTGCACCGTACCCTTCGGATGATGCGGCGGGGCATATATGCTGTACAGCTTAATCGGACAATGCCCCGTATTGATGAGGTTGTGCCATGTTTTGGCGGGCACAAAGACCGCATAGCCCTGTGAAACCGGTCGGCGATAGTCCAATCGGTTTTCTTTGTCTCCCATCACGACCATGCCGCAGCCGCTTTCGATGCGCAAAAACTGGTCGGTATCCGGGTGTATCTCCAAGCCGATCTCTCCGCCGACCGGTATGCTCATCAGTGTCAGCTGTAAATATTGACCTGTCCACAGTGCCGTGCGGTAGTTTTCGTTTTGCTTGGTCTCTTTGTCAATATCCGTCACAAACGGCTCGCGCCCGTGATCCTTTACCGACGAACAGCGGCAGGTCTCGTTTTGTTTCACACATATCTCCCCTTTCATTATCCATCATACGAAGACAAACCGATTCTGTGCCCACAAAAAATAAAATAACAAAACGCACGGAAGACCTTTTACAAGCCTTTCCGTGCGTTTTACGGTTTTCATATAGATGTATAAGCGCGTTTCCTGCGGCGGCAATCATGAAGGGAGTCTCGCATCTGCGCGAAAATCAACGGCATTTTTCCGGCAGCGTGATCCAGTCGCCGAACAGCCGCTCATACTCCTCCGGATGAAACGGATGCCGTCCGCCGCCGTCAAAAAAGGTCAGCTCGCCGAAATACAGCTTGCCGTCGATCTCGTAAAAATCGACGCGCAAAAACGGCTTGTCCGCCGTGACGGCGCGGCAGCATTCCTTCATGCGTTCAAAGGTCTGCGGCTTTTCCCATTGCCGCCCGCTCCTCGGGCAGTCTTCGACGATGGGCATTTCTTCCCAGTTGATATCCATATGATCTTCCTTGAGCCCCGTTTCACTTCCGCGCTCCGAACAAATCTGTATAAATTTGGGCTCGCCGTTAAAGCAAAAAAACTTATAATCGACCGGGCAGGGCTCTCCCGGCTGCTCCAAAAACGCCTCCGCAATGATGCGCGGTTTGACATGTTTGTACGGCCATTCACGGCTGAGATAAAACTGCTTGCGCGCAAGACCCGTTTCAATGATCTCGCGGGCTTTTTCTTTGTCCCATCCGTCTTTTCCGCGGCAAATGGCAATGCTGCCCGAATCATGGGTGCATTTGAGCACAAACCGATCGGGGAGCGCATCAAAATCAATGTCCTCCCACGTGTCATACACCCCGTAGCAGGGGATGAGCACATCCTCCCCCATATGCTCGGCGATGTAGCGGCGCACCTCATATTTGTCGACAAGCTGCGCAAATTCCGGCTTACGGTAATAATATTTGAGCCATTGCAGCTTCTCGCAAAAGGTCTGCGGATGCTTAAAATCCAGCTTCTTCCCCGTAAAAACCTTATAATCCCATTTCTGATAAAGCTTATCGGGACAGGGCAGCTTGCCGCGTGATGCCGCTTTGTAAAGTCTCACATGAATTTTGCCGGGAAGATTGATCATGCAAATAACGGGGCGTTTGATCCACCGCCAAAACTTGCCGTCCAATTTGCTCAAGAGTCCTCTCCCCCTTTTTTTAATTTTGCCAGTTCGGAAAGCAATGACAGCGCAATGGGTTTTACAGACGGAGCGCATTGGTTGAACAGGGAAAGCACCTTGTCGCTCTGATAGTCGGGCAGCTTGGTTTCGACGCCGGATAACAACCGGTAAAGATCCAGTGATAGCTCACACGCCAAAGCAGACAATAATTCCAACGTCGGTCTGACCCGTCCGTTTTCGATTTTAGAGAGATACACCGGTGTGATGCCGATGATTTCAGACAGTTTTTCCTGGGTATAGTGCTTTTGTTCTCTCGCTGCTTTCAAACGGCTGCCGATGAGCTCATAATCCACTGCCATAGGGTCGTCCCCCTTTTACCGTTAGTATAACAATATCGGCTTTTCTTATTAATAAACTAAATATTTAACTTGTTCTTTTAAAGCAAGTTTCGCTGTTGACTTTTTTAGATGTCTTTATTATAATAATAATTGCATAGTATTATTTGTACCGTAAAACGGTGCAATGAAGAGCACGGTATTCATCGTATCAGTAATCGTATCAGTATATGTAAGAGGAAGTGCTTTCCATGAGTCGTCTTGTTGCACAGCTCAAAAAGCCGGTGATTAAAATCATCCATTTTCCCAGCAAAGTCCATGCGGCATTGTTTCAGGCAGCCTCTCACGGTAAGCTGCCTTGCCCCGATAAGCTGTTTTTAAAATGGCATTTTCGGGTGATGGTGGGGAAAAAGCTGGATTTCAAAAATCCTGTCACCTATCAGGAAAAGCTGCAATGGCTCAAATATTACTATCATGATCCCCTGTATACGCAGCTTGTCGACAAATACGGCGCGCGGGAATACATTGCGCGTACCATCGGTGAAGAGTATTTGGTTCCTCTTTACGGAGTATACAACTCCTTTGACGATATTCCGTTTGACGAATTGCCCGACCGTTTTGTGCTCAAATGCACCCATGATTCGGGCAGCGTTGTCATTTGCCGTGATAAAGCAACCTTTGACAAAGAAGAGGCTCGAAAGATTCTCGAAGAGGGACTTGCCCGCAAGCAGTTTTATCTCAGCCGCGAATGGCCGTACAAAAATGTGCCGCCGCGTATTATCTGTGAAAAATATCTGGAGGACGAGCTCATAGAGGACGCGCCCGACTATAAATTTTTCTGCTTTGACGGCAAAGTGAAAGCGCTTCTCGTCAACAGTGAGCGCCATTCTCCCACCGGCGTAAAAACCAACTACTATACGCCTGATTGGGAGCGCATCCCCATGCGCGAGCACAAATTCCCGAACAACCCGAAGCCCGATTCCCGTCCCGCAAAGCTGGAGGAAATGATTCGTTTGGCGGAAACCCTGTCAGCGGGTATGCCGCATGTGCGTGTCGATTTCAACTATGTCAATCAACACATTTATTTTGGGGAAATGACATTTTATCACGGCGGAGGACGACTGATGTTTATTCCCGATGAATACAATTATGTGTTCGGCGATTGGCTTACACTGCCGGAAAAGCGTCGCTGATATGAAATCCTAAAAAAAGAGCTGTTTTTCGTCGATTAACGAAAAACAGCTCTTTTTTATATCAAACAATTTTCTTTGTTGCCCTATAAAAAGCGAAAACCGTACTCACCTCGCATCCGCCTTCGGAAACTCTTTTTATCGATACGGGAGAGCACGCAGAAAAGCCCACCCATTAAAGCGGCGGCAGCTCAATCGGCGGTTCGCTGCGTGAACACATATACACGATCTTGCCGTCGATGTCTTCGTGAAAACGGCGGCGTTCCTCCGGCGACATATCCGTGCGGGAAACATCCCAATAAACAAGACTTTCGTCTTTCATTCTCTCGCGGTGGCGGGCAATATAGTCCGAGCAGGTGCCGACCACGCGCGCCGGATTGCCCACGGCAACCGAATTGTCGGGGATGTCCTTTGTCACCACACTGCCCGCTCCGACAATCACATGACTGCCGATATGCACATTCGGCAAAATCACGGTCTGTACACCGATAAACACATAATCACCGATCACCACACGCCCGACCTTGTTGCAGTCGCTTCCGATGAATTTTCGCAGAACGGCATCGTGCGTTAAGACCTGCACATAGGAACAGGTCACATGATTGCCGATCGTCAGACAGGTTGCATCCTTCGGATTGCATTTGAATTCAATCAGATCGACATCCTCACCGATCGTCGCGCCGCACTGCCGCAGCCACTCGACCATCGTCATCTGCCGATCGTCTATCGGGCGGCCAAGCAGTTTTTTTACGGCCCGTTTACATGTCCCCCAAACACCCATACGGTTGCTCCTTTATCGCAGCGTAATATCGGGATAGCGCGTATATCCGCCGTAAGAGGGAAGCCACTCGATATTGTCTGCCGTGAGCGGTGAGCGAATATCAAACGCCATCGCCCCTCTCGCCATATCGATTGTATCCGATACGCCAAGCTCGTTGGAACGGTACAATATAAACAGCGCTTCATAAGAACCGTTTCCGATATACGAGGTATCCAATTCAAACTCTATGCTGGTATCTTCTCCCTTTTTAAAGCGCTTGAGAGGCTTTGACAAAAACAACCCAGCCAGCGTCTCCCTTGCATTCCACACTTCCACGCGCAGGCGAATATCGTCCGTGTCAATATCCGAATGACATTTGAGAATACAATGAATTTTATCGCCTGTTTCAAATATACAGTCATCCGTATTGACAATCTCATTGGACAGCATCTGCACCTGCCGCAGATAATAATCCTTATGGGAAAGATTTTCAAAGGATTTAAACGCTTCTTTTGTCACGCCGTCATGATGCGAATAAATATCAATGGCTTCGTTGACGCCGCCGTCGAAAATCTTTTTGCCGTGGTCGAGCACCATACAGCGCTTGCAAAGCCGCTTGATGGTGCTCATGTTGTGGCTGACATAAAGGACCGTGCGCCCGTCCTGGCTGGAAACATCGCTCATCTTGCCGAGACATTTATCCTGAAATTTCATATCGCCGACCGCCAGCACCTCGTCCATGACAAGGATCTCACTGTCCAGGTGAGCGGCGACCGCAAACGCCAGCTTGACATACATGCCGCTTGAATAGCGCTTAACAGGTGTGTCGATAAATTTGCCCATCTCCGCAAATTCCACGATCTCGTCAAATTTGCGGTCGATCTCCGCCTTGGTCATACCGAGAATGGCGCCGTTCATATACACATTCTCGCGCCCTGTCAGTTCAGGGTGAAAGCCCGTGCCGACCTCCAGCATACTGGCGATGCGCCCGTTGAGGCTGATTGTGCCGCTCGTCGGCGCCGTCACGCGGGACAAAAGCTTCAAAAGTGTCGATTTTCCCGCGCCGTTGTGCCCGATAATGCCGAGAATATCTCCCTTCTCCACCTCAAAGGAAACCCCGTCCAGCGCCAAAAATTTCTGATTTTTGCCATAGACGGTTTCCGAACCGATCTTGGAATTGGGATCCTCTTTATGACGCACCCGCGCCATAAAGCTTTGCAAATCGCCCTTGAGCGTGCCGCCGCCGATGGCGCCGAGCCGATATTGCTTGGTGACATTGTCCGCTTTAATTGCCAAATTGCTCACTGTTTTTCCCCCTATATCTCAAATCATTTGCAGCCATTTTTCTCCGATGATATCAATGGTCAGCCTATCTTTTATACGAACCGCTTCGCGGGACAGGCGCTCACAAAGCGCAGGATCGTCGATCAGTTCCTCCATCGCACTTGCCATCGCCTGCACATCCCCAACCGGCACAAGCAGGCCGTTTTCATACGGCTGAATGGTCATCCTGGCACCGCCGGCAGGACAGTCGGTACAAATCGTCGGAAGCCCGATCGCCAGTGCCTCCAGCATGGAGTTGGAAATGCCTTCGCGGTCGGAGGAGGAGACGAACATGGCCGCATCGCGAACCTTTTCGTGAATATGAAGATCCGCGGGATACAGCGTCACGGCGTTCCCGAGCCCCTTTTCATCAATGAGCGCTTGGAGCTGCTCCTTGATGCTGCCGTCGCCGTAGATACCGAGTGTGTAATCGGGATGGCGCGCCAAAACCGTTTCAAAGGCGTCGATGAGAAGCGGCAGATTTTTGACGGGATGCAGCCGGCAAAAATTGACGATCTCGTGCCGGCGTTCTCCCTCAAACCGCGGCGGAAACTGCTCCCCGCGGATAAAATTGGGAATGATGACCTTTTCCGTTTTCGGCAGCCAGGTATAGTAGTCGCGTGCATCGGGCGTCTGAAACACCGCCGCCTGCGCGCGCGGATAATATTTCCGCTTGAGCGCGCATATAGGAGAATCGGGCGGATATTCAAGCGTGGGAGAGGTGCGGTCGCTGAATACCGCGCGGTTGGGCAGGGTTTGCAGCGCCATCATCGTCGAAATATTCGGCACGGTCATACAGGAAATGACGGTTGCGTTCGGATATTGCGACAAAAAGAGCTGAAGTGGCCGCGCATAATGAAGCAGAAAAAACTGCTCCTGTTCTTCCATTGCCGCGCGTTCCTTATGCACCGCCCGATTCCAATGCAGCTTGCACTTTTCTGCAAGCCGGCCGAGCCGATAAAAAACAGACGGATGGTCGTTCGACCGAAACAGCTCGCACGGCGACTTGTTTCCCGGCGGTGTCTCATAAACCGACTGATTCACGCACACCGCTTTGACACGGCTGTCAAGTTCAAAGGAAATCACGGCGCTGTCGATCAGCGCGATCGTCACATCCACTCCCCGCTGTGCGAGATACCCCGCAACGGAAGAAATCTGCCGTTCCGCTCCGCCGACGGCAAGCGTATGAAGGACAAAAATAACCTGTTTTTGCTCCATAAGGGGAAGCACCCCCCTTTTTATTGATCTATCTGAACGATCAGACCGTGTCCATAAAGGTCTTTTCAACACGGCTGAACAGCACCATGCCGATAAACAGGATTACCAGCGTGACGCCCGCACCGATTGCCAAAAATTCGGGGCGGAAGGTTGCCGCTTCGCCTCCCAAAAAGGCATAACGGAAGGTTTCTATCACCGGCGCCATGGGGTTGCACCAATAGAGATTGTAAAGGCTTGATTGTTCAAACTTCGACGCGGGATACGCCACCGGCGTGGCATACATCCAAAGCTGTACGCCGAAGCTGACCAGCATCGCCAAATCGCGGTATTTGGTCGTCAGCGCCGACACGATGATGCCGAAGCCCAAAGACAGCATCGCCATTTCCACGATCAAAAGCGGGATCAGCAGAATACACCAGTTCGGCTGCATGGCGTTTCCCGGCAGGAACATACAGATGCCCCATGCGATGAGGAAAAACGAGAATTGAATGGCAAACGAAATCAAATTGGTAATGACCGTCGAGATCGGAATGACCAGTCTCGGGAAATACACCTTGCCGAAAATCGTCGAATTGGCGGTAAAGGTCGAGCTGGTCATGGTCAGCGAGGTGCCGAAATACGACCACGCCACCGTGCCGCCGAGGTAATACACAAATCCGTTGACGCCCTCCGGCGCAAGCTTCGCAATCCCGCCGAACACCAGCGTAAACACCACCGTTGTGAGCAGCGGCTGAATGAGCGCCCACACCGGTCCGAGTATCGTCTGCTTATACTGCGAAACAAAGTTGCGCTTCACAAACAGCAAAATCAGATCGCGGTAGGACCACACCTCCTTCAGATGCAGATCCATCCACCCGTTTTTCGGCTTGATGACCGTCTCAAACTCCTGTACCGTTTCGACGGACTGCGCCGTTTTTTCTTCCATTCGCTCCATCTCCTTTTTTGATATATCGTTCTCACAGCAAATCGCTGAGCTTCAGGTCAATCCCCTCATTCCCGAACTGCGCGGTGTACTCATCGGACAAAATCAGCTTTTCAAACAGGATGACATAGGTATAGCACAGATATTCCCGCAGCTTCATTTCCTCACGCAAATAGGCGTCCCGCTTGCGGCTCTGCGTGCCGACATGCAGTATTGTCATCACGGCGTTGCGAACAGCGGTCTTGACTGCACTGAGCCCCGTTTGCTTATCGGTTGCAGCCAGGCTGTGGCGCTGCAGCATCGCGGCGTGCGCCTGATAAAACGCGCTGTTTTGCACCTTTGCCATAAACTCCTTCATTTCCGCAGGGGTGTTGAAGAGCGAATGACATTCGGTCGCGCCGCCGATTTTTGAAATGTTGGCGATCACCTCTTTCGGGAGGCATTCGCGGCAATTGGCGACATGGCAGCGCTTGTCCTTGCTGCTGAGCAGACGCACCGCATTCGCGACCGACACAAAATCGTCGTCCAAATACGGATAGCGCGTCTCTATGCCAAACGAATTGGCCAAAATGCCGTTTTTCTTTAAAATCAGATAGCTGCCGAAAATGTAGGGATACTCGGAAAATTCATAATAAATGGGCTTGCCGTCGGGCTTTTCGGGGTGAATACGCTGCTCGTTCAAATACCATTCGTTCATCACCTGATCCGCACATTCCCCGCAGATCAGATATGATTTCCCGCTCTTTTTCACCAAATTGGCAAGCTCATACTGCAAAAAGAGCCCGCTCTCATACACGGCACCCTCCAGCCGCCACACGATATCCGGCAAATTCTGAAGAGTGTTGTCGTCGGTCAGCGCCGTGGTCAGCTTCACCTTATCGTACAGCTTGACATTTTCCTGCACAATCGGCAGCTCGTTTTTCCCGAACTTGCCGCCCACCGAAAAGGCGTTGATCGGTGCTTGACCGTTTTCGCTCGCCACATGCACGACATAGCTCGAATCATAGCCGCTCGAAAGCGGCGCGTTGATCTCCGCCTCGCCTTCAAAGCAGCGCTCGATCGCCTGATCGAGCACCGGCTTCCAGCGGTCAAGCGCCTCGCCCTTGCTCATCTGCGCGACAGGATAAGACACCGCAATCTGCTCGACGGGCGTTGGCGCGGCGGCGCTGACCCGCAGCGCCTTAAACGCTTCGATCTTTTCGACATCTTTCGCAAGCGTGTCCCGCCCGTAAAGATAGCCGTTGATGATGAAATCCTCCAGGGCATCTTCATTGAGCGCACGCGGAATCCCCGATTCAAACAACAGCGTTTTCAACGAGGTGCCGTAATAGCATTTGTTGTCAAACACCGTATAATAGAGCGTCACGGGAGAGGTCGTGCGATGCTGGAAAATGCGCAGGATACGATCTACTTTGCTGTATACGAGAAGCAGATACACGCCGCCGATATGCTGCGTTGTTTCATCCCCGTATTGCTGAACCGTTCTGACGATTTCCTCGCCGTCGTTCTCCGCTCCGTTTTCCGTGCGCACACATCCGAATACCCGCACCAGGGACAGGCTGTTTTCGTACATGAACACATCGAGACTTTTATCGCATAATTCTCCCGTTGCAAGGTCATACTGCCCAATCAGTTGTCTCATTCTTCCTCCGCCTTTCCGTTTCGGTTAAAATCCGTCTCCGTTTAAAAACCGCACATAGTCAAAATCATCCAGCCATCGCCGTTTCCAAAAGCCGGGCTTGTTATCCGACAAAACGCCGACCTCCTTTTGATCTTCGAACCCTTTGATATAACAAACGCTTTTATAAGCGGGATACGGCTTATGGGTAAAAATCACCTTGTTTTTATAAGGGAGCGCATCAAAGCGGGCAATCTGCTCTTCGGTGCAGCCGTTTCGGTCGGTCATCATCACAAACACCTGCTGCATATCTACTCTGGCAGAGCGCTCGATCCACTTGTCCCGCGCCTCCTCAAAGCTGCTGTAGTGCATAAAATACACCGTAATATCCTCTACCGTTCCGACGGGAAACGCGTGCTCCTTGTCCTGCTTTTGCTGCGGGACAGCCACCAGATACCGGCGGGGATTTTCAAGGAACCGCAAAAAATCGTCGGGAAGCATATACAAATTCACCGTCGGCGTATTGAAACGGCAGCCCATGTCATGCAGGATCATCGCGCCGTTGCAGTTGGAGGAAAGTATCGACGGCGCTTTGTTTTTCAGCTTTCGCCGCTTGCGCGATAAATACCATTTGCGCTCTGCGCGCCTGATCAGATCCATGTCATGCCTCCTCTTTTCAAAGTTACCGCGAAAGCCGCCGCGGCAGCCAGGTCAGCGCCCGCATCCATTTTGAGCGGCGCATCGACTCATACCGCTCGGCCGTCGAGACGGCGTGCCGAAACGCCTCCAGCACAAACGGCTCGTCAAGCGGATAGCCTTCCTCTCTCAGCCACGCTGCATCCACTAACGCATTGGCGCAAATCAGCAAAGAGAGCAGCTCGTCTCGGCGCGCATCATAAAGATTGCGAATCGCCATAAAGGAGCCATCTTCATTGAGGCGGCAAGCAGTAATATAATGCAGCTTGGCAAGGCCGTTTTCGCGGGAAGCAATCAGATTGTCCGTCATGCCGCAAAGCATATCAAGCGTTTTTTCAATCGTATATTTTGTGCTGCCGGGCAGCCTGCGATAGCAATAGGTCGGCTCGTCCAGCGCATAAAACCGCCCTGCGGCGATCATCGCTTTCACAAAAAACGGGGGATCTTGAAAACGGCCGTACAGAGGAAACGCTATGCCGTTATCTTTGAGCAGCTTTGCGCTGAAAAGATAGGAAGTATAACCGTAATCATACTGAAAATCACGGTAATCTGTCACGCCCGCACAGGCAAAGGGCAAATCCTTATATTGCGGACGCACATCCTCTTTTCGGCCGTCCTCATACACCCACTGATAATAGCCGCCGGCAATCAAAACACCGTTTTCCGACGCGGCCGTATACAAACGGGAGAGCACCTCACTGTGCGGATAATAATCATCCGGATCCATAAAAGCGATCCACTCGCCGCTCGCCGCAGCTATACCGTCATTTCGTGCCGCCGCAACGCCGGCATTTTGTTTGTCAATCACTTTGATGCGTCCGTCCCGTTTCTCATACTCCCGCAAAATCGAAAGGGATTCGTCTGAAGAGCCGTCGTTGATACAGATCACTTCAATATCCCGCAGCGTTTGGGACAGCACGCTGTCAAGGCACTCCGAAACATACGCCTGCATATTGTATACCGGCACAATCACGCTGACTTTGACAGGCATTTTCATCTCTCCCACATCTAATTCTGCGGCATCCGCTTGCCGAATACCTGTGTGTGCAGCGACGGGAGCCGCCGCAAAAGCCACAGCCGCAGCTTTTGCTTTTTGGAAATCAGCGGATCCGCCATCAGCTTCGGATAACACTCGCGATAGATAGCTGTCGCTTCTGCCAGCCGCGCGCGGTTTTGTTCATCCTTTCGATCCAGCCGCGCATACGCGACGGCCGTCTGAGAATACACCACCAGACGCGCTTCGTTGGCCAACCTCGGCTGTCCCAGCTCCTCGAGCTTATTGGCGCGCGCATATACGGCGTCGACGATGTCTACGGCACGGTAGGTATACGCGGAGTGCATGATGCTGTCGTGCCGTGTGAAATAAAAATAGGAATCCTTTCCCGTGCACACCAGCTTTTGAAGCTGTTCTAAAATATCATGATATACAAAGACATCCTCATATAATCGTCCGACAGGATAACGAACGGTACGAAACAGCGCCGCCTCATACATCTTATTGCATGCCGAAGGCTGGGGAAGGGTGTCGAAAATATGCTCACCCTCCAGCACGGTTTCCTCCGTCGCCGCACGGTACATACTCTCCTGCACGCCGTCATCGTACACCGCCACAAAATTGCAGATCGCCATCGGGCAGTGGTGTCGTTCAATCGCCGTCAGCAAGCTTTCCAAAAAATCCGGTGCGACCCAATCGTCTGCATCAATAAAGGAGACATACTCGCCCGTCATCACATCAAGCGCTGCGTTGCGCGCGTCGGACAGCCCGCCGTTTTGTTTGTGAATAACCCGCACGCGGGCGTCCTTTTGGGCATATTCGTCGCACAGCTCCCCGCAGCGGTCGGGCGAACCGTCATCCACCAGCCACAGCTCAAAATCCGCAAAGGTCTGCGACAGAATGCTGTCCACACAGCGGGACAAATAGGCCTCTACCTTATAAACCGGTACAATCACGCTGATTTTCGGCATCTGTCTGTCTCCCCTATCCTTATAGTCCGATTTTTAAAAAATTTCGCACCCGACATGTAAAGCGCGGGAAGCACCCGAAAAGCTGTATCCACATTCGGTGTTTGGGGCGCATGGACGAAAGAAAATCCTTTTGGTCAACCGCGCGAAAATGTTTTATAATATCAGCGCGCAAAGCCCCGTCCGCGTCAATGGACGCCTGGCGGCAAATCGTCTGATAGTGAAACAGACAGGCGCTCAGATACGCCCTCACCGCAGCGGGATATACCGTTGGAAACCGCGACTGCATATAGTTCATACGCGCCTCATATGCTTCAAGCCCTTGCAGCCTCTTGGGCGAATAAGATGTGTGCATAATGCTGCCGCTTCGCTGATAATAATGGTACAGCGCCACATCGAGATACACAAGCGATGTCATTTCCCCGAAAATCTGATAGGTCCAAAATTCATCCTCGTTGATTTTTCCGACCTCAAAGGGGATTTTTTTGACGATCTTTTCGTCATACAGCTTATTGACCACCGTTTGGCGCAGCTTACGCTCGGCAATCAGCTCGATGAGCGCCTGCTCAGCGGTCATGGTTTCCTCCGCAAACGGCGTGTCGTCGTACGGCTGTGCCGGTTTCTCATCCGAAAAGTGCGCCCAGCGGCACTCGGCAATATCCGCCTGCTGTTTTGACAGAGCGTCCATCAAAAGCTCATACATGCGCGGCTCGACCCAGTCATCGCTGTCCACAAAGCCGATATAGTCTCCCGTAGCGGCGGCGACCCCCGCGTTGCGCGCATCGGACAGACCGCCGTTTGGTTTATGAATCACGCGGATGCGGCTGTCTTTTGCCGCCCATGCGTCGCAAAGCGCGCCGCTTTGATCGGTCGAGCCGTCATCCACCAGCAAAATTTCCAGTTCCCGATAGGTCTGCCCGACGAGACTGGCAACACATTTATCAAGATATGCTTCCACATTATACACCGGTACAATGACCGAAATCAAACGCCCCACGGGCAAGCCCTCCTTTCTGTTCTCTGTTTTTCACTGCCTTCAAAAACGGATTTTTCCGTTCAGGCAGCCTAACCCCTTCTGTATGCCCGGTAAATCACGCGATAGAAGACCGGCATACGCCGAATCAAAAAAGCAAATACGCGCTGCTTTTTCGGGAGCAATGCCGCATCGGCGCGGTGCTGCATAATAAGCTGCCGTACCTCTTGCTTTTCCTTTATAAATTCGTCTTTTTCCGTCATAAGCAGGTTGTTATAGGTGTGCAAAGCGGTGGACAGCAGCGCCGCCCGCGCCGCCGATTCCGTCGCCGTTCCTTTGCAATCGTCCAAAATCAAGCGCTTAACATAGAGCGGATCACGAATGTGATGCGCATTGAGCTTTGCCATCGAAGCCGAGCCCTCGCGCTTTAGGTAATGATAAGGGCAGAAATCCTCGTAGACCGACCGCTTTGCATCACGAAATAAATAATAATTCATCAGCAGGTCTTCGTTGATGCGAACGGTGGTATCCATACAGCCGTTTTGGAACAAACTGTGTAACAGGCTGTGCTTGTACAGCTTGTTACACAGGCCCGGCTCAAACGAGCCGGACAGAAGTGCCTCAAGCGCTTCTGTCCTGTCTTGCTTCGCAAGACGGCCTGTCCCGTAAAAGCGCTGCTCGCGCCCGTCGGGATAAATCACCACATGCCCGCAGTGGGCAATATCCGCATCATACTGCTTCAAATTGGCCAGCAGCCGCTCATACATATCCGGCTCGACCTCGTCATCCCCGTCGCAAAAGCCGATATATTCCCCGCTTGCCGCCTGAATGCCGGTAAGCCGTGCAAGGGAAACGCCTTCATTTCGTTTGTGAATGACCTGCACTCTTGCATCCCGCGCGGCATACTCATCCAACACTGCTCCCGACCGATCGGTCGATCCGTCGTCGACGGTCACAATCTCAATATTTCGGTGCGTCTGCGCAAGCAAACTGTCAAGGCACCGAGGCAAAAAGGCGGCAATATTATAAACCGGGACGACCACCGAGATCTTGTCCTGTGTCATCCTGCCGCCTCCTTTTTTTCATTTTTTTATCACCATAAATATAGGTTGAGCACATCGCTGCTGTATTCCAGCCCATTCCATGAAAAATACATCTGATAAATGAAATAGAGCAAATAACAGCCGTATACCGCCTGTGTCAGCAGTTTTTCGTTTTCCCGATAATAATGGCTGATCAGCCACGGAATGAGAATGAAATTGTACATCTCACAATAAATCGGCAAACGTCCGACGTAAATGCCGCTGGTCACCATGCTGGCCGCATACAAACAGGCGGCAACGATTGCCATATTGATACAAAGATCAATAATCGGCGGGACTTCATCTTGGTTCATTTCTTTTCGCTTTATAAACGCCATGACAACCGGCACCAGCGCCACAACGGTGCGCATCGGATTGGCGCCGTCATCCGCATTCATATTGGCAATATCGTCGCCGTAGGTCGTGCTTTCCGTAGCCGATTCCACCGCCGACCCCAATGTGCCGGTAAAAATGAGCACCAGCAAAATGATGACCAATATCCAAACCCTTTTATTCCACGCTTTCCCCTGTACAAGGAAAAAGATCGGAATCATGATAATGCACGACTGGTGGATGCCCTGCAAGAACCAAACCGGCGTTTCCATTCCAAAACGCGTATAGATGGGATCCAGTCCGCACAAAAGCACTGCCAGCGGCAAGTAGAAATACCATCGGTTTTTGAGGATCCAGTCCGTACAGGCAAACAAGATGGCCACCGCAATAAACTGCCGAATGCCGTTGTACATCCATGTAAAAAGCGTGGAACCGATAAAAATATATACGCTCATGGCGATGTTGGGAGAATACTTCTTCAGGGTTGACGCCACGCAAAGCCCCTGAACCACCGCAATCAGCGCAAGCCACCAATGCGCGTCCTGGGAAATATAGCATTTAAAGATCATTTGCAGGCCGTAGAACAACTGGGAATCGCGGCGCGTTTCCAGATATTCGTCAAAATACTGCATATCCGTCGGCACATTGTTGAATTCACGGATATAGGAGGCCGTGTCAATACAGCCGCTGCGAACCGCAGCAAAAAAAACCGGCACGCTCAGCAGCAGCAAGGCAAATCCCCATTTGGAGCGGTACTCAAGCGCTCCGTTCACCTCGATGGGACTGGTCATGCTGGGCTGCATATACCCGATGGCAAATACCCATATCAGAATACCCCAATAAACCAACATATGCGTTTCCTCAACCGCTCAATACAATAAATATCGTTTCATCCCCGCGCCAACCGCGTGGATTACTTGCTTTCCTTTTCATCCGACACTTTGCCGGCAAGCACCCCTTCAATCAGCTCTTCCGCCTGTGAAACGGTGTTCGCCGTGCTGAAAAACGGCGCGCGCCGCTGCGCCTGACAGCGATAGTGCGACAGCCTGTTTTCATCGGTAAGCATCGCTTTGAGTCCGTCATAGACGCCCTGTTCGCTGTTTTCAACGACCAGTCCGTACTCGTTTTTGTCTCCGAGCATCTCTTTGGCGCCCGACACATCGGTCGACACGACAGGCACCCCCAAAATCAGCGCCTCCGACACCACCGTGCTGAGTCCCTCCTGACGGGAGGAACAGACAAACAAATCGCTTGCGGCCATCACCGGATAGGGATTGTCCCGAAAACCGAGCAAATGCACATATTCGTCTGCCTGCAGCGCACTTACCTGCTCGCGCAGCGCGCTCATGCACTCGCCGTCGCCCACGATCGCCAGATCAAAACAGATCCCTTCATCGTGCAGCTTTTTGGAAACGGCGATCAGACGATCAAACCCCTTTTCCCTGACGGCACGCCCCACCGAGCACACAAGCGGGCGCGTTTTTTCAAACGACAGCGCCGCCTCCTCTTTGGAACGCCGAGCAATCAGCTCGGTATCGTTGGTGTTATACACCACGCGCATATTATCGCGAATGCCGGTATATGCCGAAAATGCGTTGGCGACCGTGTCGGCAATGCCGACCACCGCGTCGCACGACGCATACGCCTGAAACGCCGTCTTGCGGCGAAACCAAAAATCAAAAAAGGTACTGTGCGCAGGATCCCCCGTATGCAGCCATGTCAACTTTTTGACAGACGGATCGGGGCAGCCGGAAATCACCTTGGTAGGCGCCCCGTGCATAAAGGCAACCAGCACATCATACCTCTCGTCACCGATAAAATAGCGATAAAGAGAGCGCGCCGGAATCAGACAAAACAGCTTGGCAATCCCGCGAAAGCACGGTGCCTTTTTGCTGATATAACGGATGTCCTCCGACAACCGCGCGCGGTTGACCCCGTCGTCAAACATGGTCTCCACGGTGATGTCAAAGCGGGAGCGATCCATGTTGTTGACCAAATTGACAAGCACCCGTTCCGCGCCGCCGCCGCCGAGCGTATTAATCAAAAACAGCACCTTGATCACGCCGCATCCCTCCTTGCCTGCCGACCGGCAATCGTTATCCGTTGTTTTTTTCGGGCAGTGTCAGCCAATCGCCGAACTGGCGGTCGCGCGAGGGCGGCGTGATGCTCCAAAACCCGCTGCCGGGGAAAAAGGTCATTTCACCGAAATAAATCTTCCCGTTGACATGATACAAATCCACCCGCACAAACGGGAACGGCTTTGCGAGATCCTCGGCGATCGCCTTCATCTCCTCAAACTGTTCGGGCTTTGGCAGCGCCCGATCGGAATGCGGCGCCGTGCCCGTTCCCATATCGGGGAGCAGCTGCCAATTTTCATCGTAAAGATCGACATAATGGACGCCGTCCTCGTCGTGGTTGACCTGCATGGCACGGCACACGCCGTTAAAGCACATGAATTTATAGTCGACGACGCCGTGATCGTCCAGCAATTCCTCAGCGAGCAGCCGCGGCGTCTGTTCCTTGTAATTCCATTCTCTGCCGTAGATATACAAATTTTCCTTCAGCCAGGTCGCCATCACCTTTTTCATGCGGGGCCAGTCGATTTTCGATTTGTCCCTGCACAAAATATTCCAGCCGCTGCCGTGCGACGCTTTCAAGATAAAGCGGTCGGGCAGCGCCTTCTCGTCCACCTCATCCGCGCTGTCATACACCGCGATATTCGGGATGACCAGCTCGGGATATCCGTGCTCGGCAACATACCGCTTTGCCTCCACCTTATCCGAGCAGATCGGAATAGCCGGATCGCGGTAGTAGAGCTTGAGCCATTGCAGCTTTTCGGTGAACTTTTTCGGATTTTCAAGATCGGGTGACAGCCCGTGGTTTGCCTTTTTATACAGCATCTCGACAAATTCGCGGTCGCTGTACTCCTGCGCATACCGTTCATACAGACGATGCTTGCGCCGCTCCACCAAATACAGGCCGAGCGGATTGCTCTTGACCGCCTTTTTGATCGCTTTTACAAAGGACATATCTATCCATCCTTTTTCTCATCCGTCTTTTTGCTTTTCTCCGCCTTGGCCGCGCGTTTTGCCTGCCACTCCCGATACCAAAGCACCCCTTTGACGGGAACCAGGCATTTGGCGAGTCCCAGCGTCGGCTTGATATACCAGTACCACGGATAATGAAGCAGCTTGTAGCCGTAAACGGTCGTCTGATAGGAAATCCATCGATCCTTTACCGTACGGCGTTTGATGGCATCGACATCCTCCCGCACCATGTAAAGCGGCTCCTGTAAATTGGCGCCCTGAAACCCGGCGCTTAAAAAGCGATACCACAGGTCGCGATCCTGCCCTCTGACCGTGCGCGGACAAACCGTGTAGCCACCGAGCTTGTCATATACCCATTTATAGGCGAGAATCGTCGCATGATTGAACGCTAAATGCTTATGCGGCGTAAAGCGATCCGGCCGCTTCGGGCAATAGGCGATCGCCCCCAGCGTGCCGTCATCCGAAAACCGCTGCATAGCCGTGCCGACGAGCACGACATCCGGGTTTTCCTTCAAAAACGCCAGCTGCTTTTCAAAGCGCTCGGGCAGCGAAATATCATCGCCGTCCATGCGCGCGACATACTCTCCCGTGGCGTTTTCAAGACAGTGGTTGAGCGTGAATGCCAGCCGCGAGTTGACCTCGTTCTTCAAAAGAATGATTTTATCGGGATGGGCATTCTGATATTGCTCGGCGACCGAATAGGTCTCGTCCGTCGAGCAATCGTCGCAGAGAATCAGCTCCCAGTTATCGTAGGTTTGTGCCAGAATGGAATCGATCGCCGCGGGCAGCGTTTTCGCGCAGTTATAAATGCCCATCAGGATCGAAATCTTTCCGTTCCCACCCATATTCACAGATTCTCCTTATACCATTCGATCGCCGCTTCGATCCCGCGTTCAAAATCCCAATCGGGGTCATACCCGAGCAGGCGTTTTGCCTTGGAGATATCCGCATTGCTGTGCTTGATATCGCCCGCACGGTCGGGACCGAATTTCGGCTCGATATCCTTGCCGAGCGCCTTGGTCAGCATATAGTAGATGTCGATCAGATATTCGCGCCCGCCGTAGGCGATATTGAACGCTTCGCCCGCCGCCTCGTGGGGCGCAAGACACGCCTTGAGATTGGCTTCGATGACATTCTCAATGTAGGTAAAATCACGCGACTGCTTGCCGTCGCCGTTGATGGTGGGCTGCTCGTCATTCAAAAGCTGCTTTAAAAATTTCGGAATGACCGCCGCATACGCACCGTTCGGATCCTGCCGCCGCCCGAACACATTGAAGTACCGCATGCCGTAGGTATCCAAGCCGTACAGCTTGGTATACAGCTTGCCGTACTCCTCATCCACGCGCTTGGTCAGTGCGTAGGGAGAAAGGAGATTGCCCTCCTGTCCCTCTGTTTTCGGCAGCACGGGATGATCCCCGTACACAGAGGAGCTGCTGGCGTACACAAATTTTTTCACGCCCTGACGCCGTGCCGCCTCCATCATATTCAGCGTGCCGCCGATATTGATATCCTCGTAAAGAAGCGGCATCTCAATGCTGCGCGGGACGCTGCCCCACGCCGCCTGATTGAGCACATAATCAACACCCTCGCACGCCTTTATGCAGGTGTCCAAATCCCGAATATCTCCTTTAATAAAGGTATAGTTGGGATGGTGCTTAAACAAATCGACATTTTCCTGCTTGCCGGTGGAGAGATCATCGAGGCAGCGCACCTTGTACCCAAGCTCCAAAATGGCTTCACACAGATTCGAACCGATAAAGCCCGCGCCGCCCGTCACCAAAAAGACCGAATCCTCCGGAAATTTCACATGCTGATATCCCATGACGCCTATCACTCTTTTCTGTAGCTTTCAGCGTCCGGACCGGCCGAAAACAACCGTTTTTCAGCCGATCCGGACACCGGAAAAATAGTTTTACAGTCTCCAATACTGATAACCGGCCGCTTCATATTCGTTGCGGTCGAGCAGACCCTTAATGTCAATCAAAACCTTTTTATCGTTCGGAACCGCCTTGTACAGCGCATCGAGCTGCGCCATCGTCAGATCCTTAAACTCGTCGTGAGCCACCGCGAGGATCACCGCATCCATGCCGCTGATGTCCTTCATATCGACAAATTCGATGCCGTATTCACGCTTGGCTTCCTCCGCGTCCGCCTGCGGATCCGCGATCATCGGCTCAATGCCGTATTCTCTGAGCTCCTTGACGATGTCGATGATGCGGGTATTGCGGGTATCCGGGCAATTCTCCTTAAAGGTGAAGCCGAGCATCGCCACCTTGGCGTTTTTGATGGACAGATCCGCTTTTATAAGGTTCTTCACAAGGCTTTCCGCCACATATTTGCCCATATCGTCGTTGATGCGGCGGCCGGACAAAATGATTTGGCTGTGATAGCCGAGCTCTTCTGCCTTGTAGGTCAGATAATACGGATCGACGCCGATGCAGTGGCCGCCGACAAGGCCCGGATAGAACTTCAGGAAGTTCCATTTGGTGCCCGCCGCCTCCAGCACGGATTTGGTGTCGATGCCCATCTTGTTGAAGATAATAGACAGCTCGTTCATAAACGCAATGTTGATATCGCGCTGGCTGTTTTCAATGACCTTTGCCGCCTCGGCAACCTTGATGCTGGACGCACGGTGCACGCCCGCTTCCACGACCATCTCATACACATGGGCGACTTCGTCAAGCGTCTCCGCATCCATGCCGGACACGATCTTGGTGATGGTCTCAAGACGATGGACCTTATCGCCGGGATTGATACGCTCCGGCGAATAGCCGATTTTGAAATCGACGCCGCATTTGAGGCCGCTTTCCTTCTCAAGGATCGGAATGCAGACATCTTCCGTC
>JBJEIR010000126.1:0-11112 GCA_051877215.1 Acutalibacteraceae bacterium
GACCGTCTTTCCGTGCGGGAATTCGGAGCGGCCCGCGACCGAAAAGGCAAAGAAACACGCCGCTTTTTATCCGCCGTCACCCCCGAAGGCTCCGTTGTGTTCAGCGACACGGCCGCCGCTCTGTGTCCCCGCCTGTTTGTGATAGAGGATGAATACGGTGCGGTCTCCGCCCGCTGTCTTGCGCGGCTGCGCAGCGCCGCTCTTGCGGCGGGGCTCGACATCATCAGCTGTGCGTGTCCGCTTTTCCCCCACACAAAGCTTGAGCATCTGCTCATTCCGTCCATCGGCGTCGGCTTTTTGACCTCGAACAGCCGGCACAAAATGGATTTCCCCGTTTACCGCCGTATTCACGCCGCCCGCTTCATTGACGCATCGGTGCTGAAAGCTAAAAAACAGCAGCTTTCCTTCAACCGCCGCGCCGCCGGAGAGCTGCTGCTGGAAGCGGTCCGTGCAGCCGAAGAGACCAAAAAGCATCACGACCGTATGGAAGCGCTTCATGTTGCCGCCATGGACTGGGAGCTGTGGGAACAGATTGCCGACCTCACCGTCGCCGACTGTCTGAAAACAGCAAAAAGGAGGCGCGGATAGATGGAACTGGTCACCGTACAAGCGGGCGACACCCTTTCGGCCATTGCCGCACGCTACGGCATATCGACCGCCTATCTCGCACAAATCAACGGGCTGCGCGAGAGCGACCCGCTTGCCGTCGGGCAAGTACTGCTCGTTTTGCTGCCCGCCGGAACCTATACCGTGCAGCCGGGCGACACTCTCTCCTCCGTCGCCGCACAGTATGACCTGACCGTCAACGCGCTTTTGGCGCAAAATCCGTTTTTGCTCGGCGATCCCGCGCGGCTGCGGCCGGGCGATGTCCTTGTCATTTCGTATCAGACGGCGCGCCGCGGCTCTCTTTCGGTCAACGGATATCTCTATCCCTTTATCGATCTGACGCTGCTGCGCCGCACGCTCCCCTATCTGTCGTATATGACGGTTTTTTCCTACGGCGTCAGCGCCGAAGGCGAGCTGACCGAGCCGGATGACGCGGCTGTTCTGGGGGTTGCGCGCGAATACGGCGTGCCGCCCGTTTTGTTGCTTTCCACCATCGGAGAGGACGGCTTATTTGACAGCCAGCGCGCCGACACCCTGCTGTCCGACCCCGCCGTACAGCAAACGATCATCGCCTCTCTCGTCGCCGTCACGCAGGAAAAGGGCTATGCGGGCGTGGATGTCGATTTTGAGTATGTCACGCCCGGTCTGCGAGAGGCGTATGCCGCTTTCATCACGAATTTGCGCGCAGCGCTGGAACCGCTCGGCAAATTTGTCTGGGTCGCTCTCGCTCCGAAAACAAGCTCATTGCAGCAAGGGCTGCTGTATGAAGCGCACGACTACCGCTTGCTCGGCGAAGCGGCAAACGCCGTGCTGCTGATGACCTACGAATGGGGCTACGCCTACAGCGAACCGATGGCGGTCGCCCCCATCGACAAGGTGACGCAGGTGCTGCGCTACGCGCTGACGCAGATTCCCGCCGACAAAATCTTCCTCGGCATTCCGAATTACGGCTATGACTGGCCGCTGCCCTTTATACAGGGCGTGACCAGGGCGACCTCCGTCGGCAACGAGCAGGCGGTGCACATCGCCGCCGACAACCGCGCGGACATTCGCTTTGACTCACAGGCGGCATCTCCGTTTTTCAATTACACTGATGCGTACGGCACGGCACACGAGGTGTGGTTTGAGGACGCCCGCTCTGTTTCGGAAAAGCTGTCCTTGGCGTCAAACAGCGGTCTGCTGGGCGTCGGCTACTGGAACATCATGCGTCCCTTTTTGCAAAACTGGATGCTGCTCGACGCACTGTATACCATCCGCCGCGGATAAACGCAGAGCGGTGCTAAGCAATAGAAAGCGCCCCTTTTTCGCCTGTCAGAGAAAAAGGGGCGTGTTTTGTTTTTTGTCGGTTACGGCTTAGCGGTGCCGAGCACCCGTTTTTATATAGGCGGATCGGCGGCGCTTTTTGCCAAATACTGTTTTTTACAGCAATATGTCCGACAACCCGGACATGCCGCACCGCTTGAGAATATCCTCAAGGCCGCTTTTGATTTCTTCACGGCTGAAATCGTGCGCTTCGAGAAAGGGGTCATCCTTTTCATTCAGATAATCGTAAACCATCAGCGCAACGGGAAGAAGCTGCTTTCCATCGGTATCCGCCGATGCATACAGGCGGTTTTCCGCCTCGTTGATGCATCCCTCGTCGATCAATCTGCACAATTCATATGCCGTGCGGCGGCTGTTCTCATCGCCGATCGACAGCTCCTCAAGCGCATCGATATCCTTGCCGTATAGTACCTTCACAATCGCCCGTGCGGAGAGATGGATCATTCTCATGATATAATCCTGTTCAAACAAAGCGTCTGTCCCTCACTCATTGTCCTCGATATACACATTGGCGCTCTCGCGCACCGCTTTGTCGGCGGCGATCGCCACCTTAAACGCACTGTACACCTGGTCGATATCCGGCGCATGGGTGGGGCGTCCCTCAATCATATCAATCAAGCCGCAAAGCTGGCGGTACATATCCTTGTATTTTCCCTGCACATTGATAATCTCCGTCTCGCCCGTTTCCAAATGAAACAGCTCGATACGGTCGCCCATCTCGGTGTCGGTGCCGCGCTGCGCGTTCATCGTCAGGCGAATGTGCCCTTTTGTGCCGATGAATTCCTTGACATTGGCGGAGCTGAAGGTCTGTCCCCAGCCCGCCTCATAATATCCCATGGCGCCGTTTTTCAGCCGCATGACGATCATGCCGTAATTGACCATGCCCGGCTCAAGATCGGTATCCACCGTTACGCCGTGACCCATCACCTCGACGATCTTCGAGCCGCTGAACCACTGGAGAATATCCATATAGTGGATGCCGCAGTCGAGAATCGGGGAGCAGTCGGTCAGCAGACGCTTATAGCGCGGCCAGTTGAGCGCATGATGATTCTGCGTCATGCGCGCGACGCGCAGCTCGCCGATCTCGCCGTTCCAAATGAGCTCTTTTATCTTATTATAGGTCGCATTATAGCGCAAAATATAGGCGACAAGCACCTTGACCGGCGCGTTCTTGACAAGCTCATAAAACGCCTTTCCCTCCTCTTTGGTGGGAGCGATCGGCTTTTCGCACAGCACATGCTTCCCCGCTTCGACGCAATCCTTCAGAATGGGCAGATGCGTATTGACATAGGTCGCAATAATGACGATATCCAGCTCGGGCAGGTTCAAAAATTCACGATAATCCGTTCCGTAATGCTCGGCGTTGTATTTTTTGGCAAACAGCCGCGCCGCGTTTTCGTCGATATCGACAACTGCAACGATGCGGATATTCTCGCGATAATATATATCCGCCAGATGATCCTCGCCGATGTGACCGCAGCCCACCAGCATGATCCCGTACACTTTTTCCATCTGTCCATTCCTCCAGCCGAGAAAAGCCTTACAATCTGCCCCATTATACGGCTACGGCAGCAGGTTGACAACCCCTTATGTGTGGTTGAACTTGTCTTAAATTGCGTTTTTTGCCGAAATCGTGCGCATGGCAAGCGCGCCTCTGTTCAGCGGGCAACGGATTCGTATGCTTCCCGCACGGTACGCACGCCGATCAGCGTGACGCCGTCGGGCGCCTCCAGCCCCTTCAGATTGTGTGCGGGCAGCAAAATGTTTGTAAATCCCATTCTCGCCGCCTCCGACACGCGGGCCTGCGCCCGGCTGACCGCGCGCACCTCTCCGGACAAGCCGATTTCGCCGAACGCCATCACCTCATGGGGAAGCGGCGCATCCTTGAGCCCGGACACCAGCGCCATCGCCACCGCGAGATCCGCCGCCGGCTCATCCAGCCGCAGGCCGCCCACCACATTGATGTATACATCGAGCGTGGAGAAAAAATACCCCGCCCGTTTTTCCAGCACCGCCAGCAGCAGATTCAGGCGGTTACAGTCAAAGCCGGTGGACATTCTGCGCGCGTTGCCGAAGCCGGTGGGCGTCACAAGCCCCTGCACCTCTGCAAGCAGCGGACGCGTCCCCTCCACCGTGCAGGCAATACAGGTGCCGCTGACATTTTCCAGCCGCCCCGCCAGCAGCATTTGAGACGGATTTTCCACTTCGCAAAGCCCTTTGTCGCGCATTTCAAATACGCCGATCTCGTTGGTCGAGCCGTAGCGGTTTTTTGCACAGCGCAGCAAGCGGTACGCCGTGTTGCGATCCCCTTCAAAATACAGCACACAGTCCACGATATGCTCCATCACCTTGGGGCCGGCAATGGCGCCGTCCTTGTTGACGTGCCCGACGATAAACGCGGGCAGCTCCATCGCCTTTGCGGCGCGCATGACGGCGTTTGTACATTCGCGCACCTGCGTCACGCTGCCCGCTCCCGACGCGACGGAGGAGAGCGTCATCGTCTGAATGGAATCGATGATCAGCAGATCGGGACGGGTGCTTTCCATCGTGGCAATGACCGTGTCCATATCGTTCTCACACAGCACGAACAGCGTATCCGTATTCACGCCGAGGCGCCCCGCGCGCAGACGAATCTGCCGCGCCGACTCCTCGCCCGATACATAAAGAATTGTCGCCGTTTTTCCGACATGCGCGCATACCTGTAAAAGCAGCGTGCTTTTGCCGATGCCCGGATCGCCGCCGATGAGCATCAGCGCACCCGGTACGATCCCGCCGCCCAGCACACGGTCAAGCTCCGAAATCCCCGTCGAAACGCGCGCTTCCTCCTGCTCTCCGATCTCGCTGAGCCGCTGCGGCACGGCAGCAGCGGGCGCCGACACACCGCCGCCCGGCGCCTTGGAGCGGATCTCCTCCGTCATACAGTTCCACTCGCCGCAATGGGGGCAGCGCCCGCTCCATTTGGGGCTTTCATATCCGCATTCACCGCAGACGTAAACCGATTTTATTTTTGTCGCCACACCGTTTTCCTCCCGTCATCCGCCGTTTTGCAAACGCGCGCACGCCTCTCTTTTTTGCAGTATAACACAGGCAAGCAGAGGCTTCAAGCTGTGCGCTCATTGTTTCTCCAGTGAACAAAGAAACGCCTGCAGCGTCTTTTCCACCGACTCGCAGTGCAGCGCAAACTGCTCGCGCAGCGCGGGGGCGGCGCCCTCCATAATATACGGCGTTCCCACCTGACTCAGCAGCGGAACATCATTATAATTGTCGCCGAAGGACATCACTTCGCTCGGGGATATCCCTGTCAGCCGACACACCTCTGAAAGCCCCGTCCCCTTGTCCGACAGCGTAAAATCCAGCCACTCCGGGCCGGCGATCGCCATGTTGAATACCCGCTCCCATTTCGGAGCAAACACGGGAAGGAGCACCTCCCCGCCCTCCTTGCGATAGGCGCTGACCTTGAGAATATCCTCCGGGATCTGCGCGGCGTCGGGCACGACCGTGCACCGATATCCGACCTTTTCGCGCAGCATATGCACATACTCCTGTGTTTTCGGGAGCAGATAGCACATATTGGCTCCCGAAATCAGGACCTCGCAGTCCCGCCGCGCCAAAATCTCCGCAATCAGGCATTCCGCCTCTTTGCGGGGCAGCGGCGTCTTGGAAAGCAGGCGGTTCTGCGCATAAATCGCCGCGCCGTTTTCACAAATGAACAGCATCTCATCCGCCACCGGCGCAAACAGACGGCGCAGGCTGTAATACTGCCTGCCGGACGCCGCACAAAAGCGGATTCCGTGGGCGCGCAGCCGACCGATCTGTTCATACAGCAGCGGGTTAAGCGCGCGGCTTTCGCCGAGCAGCAGCGTTCCGTCAATATCCGATGTAACAAGCCGTATCATTTGTCATTCCTCCGCAGATTTCCTGTCCGAACAGTCATTCCGTCCGTATTTTACCATAACCCTGCGCACTGTTCAAGAAAAGTTTACACCTTGTAAACGCTTTTGTCTTTGACAGACAGGGAATGTCTCCTTTATAATTGAAATCATTATAATATACACTCGGAAACAATGTGCCCGAAATATACCCGCAGCCACCTGTCGCTTTTTCGGATTCTTTCGGCGGGCATCCCGCAAATGTGTCCTTTTTGACTGCTTTCAGAAAGAAGTGAGGCTCTTTTGTCCAAATTCAGCGTAAAAAAGCCGTTTACGGTGCTGGTCGCCGTTGTCATCATTATCGTTCTCGGCTTTGTGTCCTACAGCCGCATGACGCCGGATCTGCTGCCGAGCATCAACCTGCCGTATGTGCTGGTGACCACCGCCTACCCCGGCGCCACGCCCGAAAAAGTGGAATCGACGGTCACCAAGCCGCTCGAACAGGCGATGGCGACGCTTGAAAATATCAACAGCATCCAATCGTCCTCCAATTCCAATTACTCGATGGTCATTCTCGAATTTACCGAGGACGCCGATATGGACAGCGTCACCGTCGATATCCTGCAAAAGATCAATCAGGTGGAGGGCTCCTGGGACGATATGGTCGGCACGCCCTCGATTTTGAAAATCAACCCGGATATGCTTCCCGTCACGGTCGCCGCCGTCGACAAGGAGGGCATGGATACCGCCGAGCTGTCCGCATTTGTAAACGACACGCTGCTTGCCAAGCTGGAGGGAACGGCGGGCGTCGCCGATATCAGCGTGGGCGGACTGATTGAGCAGACCGTGCGCGTCACGCTGGACGAGGCGCGCATCGACGCTCTGAACGAAAAGCTGAAGGCGGAAATTGACAAACAGCTGGATGAGGCGAGCACACAAATCAGCGACGCACAGGCACAGCTGGAAAGCAGCCGCACCGAGCTGGAAAACGGAAAAAGCGAGCTTGAAGACGGAAAATCCGTCCTCTCCGACCAGACCTCCGAGGCGAGCGCGCAAATCAATGATAAACAGGCCGAGCTGAACGCCGCGCGCACACAACTGATCACGCAGATCAGCGCTTTACAGGCGCAGCTGGGCGAACTGGAGTCCACCGAGCAGCAGCTCAGCGCCGTGCAAAGCGCCCTGCAAAGCCTGCTCGACCAAAAGGACGCACTCGAAGCGGAAACCGCTTATTTGCAGGGGCTTGAAGATACAATGGAAGCCCTTCTTGCCGAACAGCTCGGCTACGAAGCGGAAATCGCACAAATTCGGGCGGACAGCAGCCTGAGCGAAGAGGAAAAGCAGGCGATGATCGACGCGGTTTACGCCCGCGACGATTACAAGGCGACGCAGGCGGGCTTTGCCGCCCTCGATGCACAGCTCGCCGCCCGCTCGCTGACGCGCGAGCAGCTTCCGCTCACCCTCGCGCGAAAGAATCTGACACTGCAAACGGTCAACGCCTCTTTGGACGCGCTGGACAGCACGCTTGCCGAGCTCGGTGTCAGCCGCGGCGATCTCGAAAAATCCCTCTCTGAAATCGCCGACGGAAAACAAAAGCTGACCGACGCGATTGCTTCTTTGCAAGCGACGCTTGACGGTCTTGACAGCGGACAGACACAGCTCTCCGCCGCATTGGCGGAGCTGGAAAAGCAAAAGACAGACGCCGTATTTCAACTGAGCGATGCGACCGCACAGCTGATCAGCGGAGAAGCGCAGCTTTCCTCCGCCGAAGAGCAGCTCAGCAGCGGCCTTGCCGCGCTGGACGAACAGCGCACAGCGGCTTATGAGAGCAGCGATCTGCACGATATTTTATCCATGAGTACCGTCTCCTCCCTGCTGACGGCGCAAAACTTCTCCATGCCCGCGGGCTATGCCGAGGAGAACGGCGTACAGACGCTGGTCAGTGTGGGCGACGGGGTCTCCTCTCTCGAAGAGCTGAACAATTTGGTGCTGCTCGATTTGAATATGGACGGTATTGACCCCATCCGCCTGTGCGATGTGGCTACCGTCGAGCTGACCGATAACAGCGACGAAGTATACGCCCGCATCAACGGCAGTGACGGCGTCATCCTGACCTTTTCAAAACAGTCGACCTACGCCACGGCAACCGTTTCGCAAAATCTTGCCGCGCGCTTTGAAGAGCTGTCCGCCGAATATGACGGCCTGAGCTTTACCACCTTGATGGATCAGGGGGATTATATCTACCTGATTATGAACTCCATTCTCGGCAATCTGCTGCTCAGCGCGCTCTTTTCGGTATTGGTTCTCTTTTTGTTCCTCAAAGACCTGCGTCCGACGCTGATGACCCTTTGCAGTATTCCGCTGAGCGTCTTTTTTGCGATTGTTCTGATGTATTTTTCGGGCGTCACACTCAACATCATCTCGCTGTCTGCCCTAACCGTTTCCATCGGTATGCTGGTGGATAATTCGGTCGTCGTAATCGAAAACATCTATCGCTTGCGGCATAAGGGCTTCTCCCCCGTCAAGGCGGCCGTTTCGGGTGCCTCTCAAGTGGCGGGTGCCGTTGCCGCCTCTACGCTTACCACCATTTGTGTGTTTCTTCCCATCGTCTTTGTCGAAGGATTGACCCGACAGCTTTTCACCGATATGGCGCTCACCCTCGGCTATTCTCTGATAGCCAGTCTGATTGTCGCCTTAACCCTTGTTCCCGCCATGTCCTCAAAGCTGCTGCGCCGTTCAAAGGAGCGCTCGCACAAGTGGTTTGACAAGATGGTTTCCGGCTATCGCCGCTCTCTTGATTGGTCGCTCCGCTTGAAACCGCTGGTTCTCATTTTGTCGGTGGTTTTACTGGTCGTCAGCGCGCTTCTCGCTTTCTCTCGCGGCTTCTCCTATATGCCCGATATGCATTCGACGCAGTTGAGCGTCTCGGTGGAGACGCCGAAAGACACGCCTGTCTCCGAGACCAAAGCGGTCACAGACGAGGCGATGTCGCGCATTCAGAAGATTGAAGGCGTTAACACGGTCGGCGCCATGCTGGAGGGCGGCGGCATGAGCCTTTTGAGCGGCGGCAGCGGCAATGCCGCAACCATGTATGTCATGCTGGACGACGCCTATCAGGCGGACAGCGATCTGATTGCCGATCAGATTGTCGATGCCTGCGCCGATCTCAACGCGACTGTCACGGCCGGCAGCTCCTCCCTGTCTTCTATGAGCATGCTGGGCGGATCGGGCATATCTATCAATCTTTTCTGCGATGACCTGGATACGCTTCGGAGCACCGCCGACGATATTGCCTCCATTCTTGCAACGGTGGAGGGTCTGCAAAATGCGGACAACGGCATCGCCGAAACCGATCCGGAACTGCATTTCGTTGTCGATAAAGAGAAGGCGGCCGAAAAAGGGCTCACCGTCGCGCAGGTCTATGCCGAGATCAGCTCTGCACTGACAAATGAAACCACCTCGACCACTCTTTCGGATGAAAACGGCGACTATGAAGTGGTGATTGTCGGCGGACAGCCGCTCACACCCGATGAGCTTGCATCCTACACCTTTACCGCGACCGGCCGCACCGGCGAAAAGCAGGAAATCAGGCTCAGTGACATTGCAGCCGTCACCGAAACGCAGACGATGAATGCGATCAAGCGCTTGGAACAGCGCCGCTATCTGACCGTCACGGCCGAGGTCTGTGACGGCTACAATGTGACTCTTGTCACCGCTGACGCCGAAAAAGCGCTTGCGGAATATTCCCTGCCCGACGGACTGACCATGGAATTTGCGGGAGAAAATCAAACCATCATGGAATCCATCGAGCAGCTCGTCCAAATGCTGCTGCTCGGCGTTTTGCTGGTGTATCTGATTATGGTCGCCCAATTCCAGTCGCTCAAATCGCCGCTGATTGTTATGTTCACCATTCCGCTCGCCTTTACCGGCGGTCTGATCGGTCTGCTGATCACCGGCAACACCGTCAGCGTCATTTCGCTGATCGGCTTTATCATGCTGTGCGGTATCATCGTCAACAACGGCATCGTGCTGGTCGACTATATCAATCAGCTCCGCCGAAACGGCATGCCCAAGCGTGAAGCGCTGTTAGAAGCAGGGGCAACGCGCATCCGTCCTATTCTGATGACCTCTGTCACCACCATTCTCGGCCTGCTGGTCACGGCCATCGGAGCAGACAGCGGCAGCGAACTGATGCAGCCGATTGCCATCGTATGTATCGGCGGTCTGGTCTATGCAACTCTCATGACTCTCTATGTGGTACCGATCATGTATGACCTCTTTAACCGCAAAGAGCTGACCGTCCTCTCCGAAGACGAACTGCGCGTTGTTTCCGAGGAAGAAGAGGCGGCCTACGCGCCCGCGGTCTGCGCGCCCGCGGGCGGCATGTCGAAAAGCGCAGACAGCCTCTCGGAGAGTACGGCGGAAAACACAGCCGGCACGCCTGATATCGCGTCGGAAAATACGGACCGTGTCCCCGACAGTCTGTCGGAAAATACGGACCGTGTCCCCGACAGTCTGTCGGAAAACACGGACAGCCGATCGGAGGATACGGCGGAAAATGCGGACAATCCGAATTGAAGATTGTGTCCGATTCAATTGAACAGAAAACGATTTTTCTGATGCTCTGTCCTTCCGATAAAAGTTTTTGTAGACATTTTCTTTCATCCGGTGTAAAATGTGTATAGGACAATATGCTCTCCTGTGTGTCTATGTTTGTGTAGTAACTGCATTTTACACTACGGCTTGCATATTGTCTCTTTTTATTTTCGGGGTGTTGCACTTCAAATGATATCCTGCTCACCTCCCCTTACACAGGGGGAGACATTGATGCGGGGTCCTTTCTCTTGGCTCCCTCTGACGAGGGAGCTGTCACCGCAGGTGACTGAGGGAGAGAATAAAGACGCTCTGTATTTGTCGGAAACAGGTAAAAATCAGCTATGCTTTCTCTCCCTTCTTCTCCCTCATCAGAGGGAGGCAGGTTCTTAAGCTCTCTCTGACGAGGGGGAGGGGCATTGGCGTGCCGCCCTTTCCCTTGGCTCCCTTGTGTAATAGGGAGAGAGGGATTGTCTTCTTTGCGCCATTTTGCGGTGATGGAGCCGTCACACCCCTTCTCTCCCCATTGCACAGGGGAGACGGTGGTGCGGGGCCATCCATAGGCTCCCTCTGACGAGGGAGCTGGGCACCGCAGGTGACTGAGGGAGAGAATAAAAACGCTCTGTATTTGTCGGAAACAGGTAAAAATCCGCTTTCTTTTCTCTCCCTCCTGCTCCCTCGTCAGAGGGAGGATTTGGTGTCAACCCTTCCGTCACGGCTT
>JBJEIR010000127.1:0-11051 GCA_051877215.1 Acutalibacteraceae bacterium
ATTTCTTTTCTTCTCTTTTCAAGAAAAGTGGTTCATATCTATTTACAACACAGATTTTGTGCATATTTTGTGAAAAACGGCAATGGCTTTTTGCCGACAAATATGCTACTCTTAATGAAAAGCGCTTATCGGAAATCAAAAACAGGCAGAAAGCCGACCCGAAGCGTTCGTTCTTTTGTCGATTCTCTTACCACCGATACACCTACAAGAAAAGAGGGGATTTGATGGCTGTAACTCCGCTTGAGATCGCTTCCCGTTTTCAGCTCATCGGCAGACCTGTTTCGGCCGAGCCGTACGGAACCGGCACGATCAACGACACCTACTGCGTTGTATGCGAACCGTATCGACGCTATATTTTACAGCGCATCAACCGCACCGTATTTCCCGACATCCCCTGTCTGATGGCTAATATGCATGCCGTACTCGCGTTTTTGCAGCGGCAATTTTCCAAGCTGGGAATGGATCCTCTTTCCCACTGCCTGATGCTTGTCGCGCCCAAAAGCGGCGGAACCGATTACATCCGCATCGAGGACGGCGAGTGCTGGAGGATGTTTTTCTTCATCGAGGACACCTTCGCCATTCCGCGCATTGAAGATCCGCAGCATGGATATGCCGCGGGATATGCCTTTGGCTTCTTTCAGCATCTGTTGGCGGATTTTCCGGTCACCTCGCTTTTCGATGTTCTCCCCCATTTTCACGACACCCAAAAGCGTCTTATACAGCTGGAGGAAGCGGTCGCGGCCGACCCTGTCGGGCGCGTGCCCGAGGTGGAAAAGGAGCTTGCCTTTATCCGCGAGCGTCGGCATCTTGCGCCGCTGATCACCTCGCGGCTTCAAAGCGGAGAACTGCCGATGCGCATCACGCACAACGACACCCGCATTGACAACATTCTGTTTGATTGCAAAACCGAACGGCCGCGTGCCGTCATCGATCTCGACACGATTATGATCGGTTCGGCGCTGTATGATTTCGGAGACAGCATCCGTTCTGGCTGCAACCCCACCGACGAGGATGAAACCGACCTGTCAAAGGTGCGGTGCGATCTCAACCTGTTTGAGGCGTATACGACGGGCTTTTTGAAAGGCTGCAGCGGCACGCTGACCGACGTGGAGCTTTCTCTGCTGCCCGAATCGGCACTGCTGCTCGCCTTTGAATGTGCCGTTCGTTTTCTCACCGATTATCTGTCCGGCGATATTTATTTTAAAATTGATTATGCGTCTCAAAATCTCAACCGCTGCCGCAATCAACTGACGCTTGTAAAAGACATCGAAAAAAAGCTGCCCGATATGCATGCCATCGTGCGCCGAATCGGGGTCTGACCGCCTTGCCTGCGGCAACAGCCGAGCATAAAGCGCAGAAAATATGCGGCGTATCGCGGCCGTGTATGCCGGGGATTTGATTTAAATTTTCCAAACGGAAGGGAGCTTTCACTCCCTTCCGTTTATTTTGAGCGATATAAGCGGCGGGTATACGATGGGCAAAAACCTCCTGCAAAGGAAAAAATTGTACTTGCCGCAGCAAACGCCGTGTGGTAAGATACAACTATAGTATAATAATACAAGGAGCTGCCGTTCCTTGCGGCGGCAGAACAGGAGGCATCTATCCATGGACACCCGAATTGAAACCAAATGCGTACAGGGAGGCTATACACCTCAAAACGGCGAGCCGCGTCAAATCCCGATCGTACAAAGCACCACCTTCAAATACGACACCAGCGAGGATATGGGCAAGCTGTTTGACCTGGAGGCGAGCGGATATTTTTATACCCGCCTGCAAAACCCGACCAACGACTTTGTCGCCGCCAAGATCTGCGAGCTGGAAGGCGGCAGCGCGGCCATGCTGACCTCTTCGGGACAGGCCGCCAATTTTTATGCTGTTTTTAACATCGCCTCATGCGGGGATCATATTGTCGCCTCGTCCACCATTTACGGCGGAACCTATAATCTGTTTTCCGTCACAATGAAGCGAATGGGCATCGACTTTACCTTTATCTCCCCCGATTGCACCGAGGAGGAGCTGGAAGCGGCATTCCGTCCCGAGACCAAGGCGGTATTCGGAGAAACCATCGCCAATCCCGCTCTGACAGTGCTCGACATTGAAAAATTTGCCGCTGCGGCGCACCGCCACGGCGTCCCGCTGATCATCGACAACACCTTTGCCACGCCGGTCAATTGCCGCCCGTTTGAATGGGGCGCGGATATTGTCACCCACTCCACCACCAAATATATGGACGGCCACGGTGCCGGCGTCGGCGGCTGTATTGTCGACAGCGGCCGCTTTGACTGGACCGCCCATGCGGATAAATTCCCGGGGCTTTGCACGCCGGATGAGAGCTACCACGGCGTCACCTATACCGAGCGCTTCGGACCGGGCGGTGCGTATATCACCAAAGCGACTGTTCAGCTCATGCGCGATTTCGGCTCGATCCAGTCTCCGCAGAACGCCTTTTTGCTGAATCTCGGTCTTGAAAGCCTGCATGTGCGCATGCAGCGCCACTGCGAAACGGCACTGAAGGTGGCGCGTTTTCTCGAGGCACACGACAAAATCACCTGGGTGAACTACGCCGGGCTGGAAAGCAGTCCGTACCACGCACTGGCACAAAAATATATGCCAAACGGCACCTGCGGCGTCGTCAGCTTCGGTGTCAAAGGCGGCCGAAAAGCGGCCGAAGCCTTCATGAAGCGGCTGAAGATCGCCGCCATCGAAACGCATGTCGCCGACGCACGCACCTGCTGTCTGCACCCGGCCAGCGCCACCCACCGTCAGATGAACGAAGAAGAGCTGACCGCCGCCGGCGTTTCGAGCGATCTTGTCCGTCTGTCCTGCGGTCTCGAAAATGCGGACGACCTGATCGACGATCTGGCGCAGGCGCTTGAGGTTGTATAAAGAGCCTTTGATATGCTTCTTACCGAACCTTACCGCTTCCTCGCGGTAAGGTTCGCTGTTTTATAAGATAAAAAATCCAAATAAAAAGCGGATTTTCCCTTGATTTTTTTCATGCAACATGGTACTATACTGGATGTACGCGGGAATAATTCAGTGGTAGAATTCCAGCTTCCCAAGCTGGCCATGCGGGTTCGATTCCCGTTTCCCGCTCCAGCATGACGCTGAACCCGATTCGTCTTGGGTTCAGCGTCATTTTTTGCTTTACGGCTCGACCGCAAACGGCTCCTTTTTTATTCCCTGCTTATTCAAAGCTGTCGTTTTTTCGCACACTATTGCTCTCTTTTTACCGAACGGACTTGTCGTTTGCTTTCTTTTTTCGTATAATAGACAAACACACTGCCGCTGACAAAAAGGGGGACGCCGCTTATGGAAAGCAAAAACAATCTTCGGATTTTATACACAAAGCAGCTTTTGGAAACCTATTCGGATGAAGACCACGCGTTGACGACCTCCGATATCATTTCCATACTCAAAACCGATTACGGCATTGATTCTCACCGAACGACCGTGGCACGGGATATTGCCATTTTGGAAAGCACCGGCATGGATATTGTCACCGTGCGTTCGACACAAAACCGCTATTTTGTCGGCAGCCGCTTATTTGAAGAGCCGGAGCTGCGCCTGCTTGCCGACGCAGTGAGCTCGTTTAAGCTGGTCACTGCTGCCAAAAGCGCGGAACTCACGGACAAGCTGTCCACGCTGCTCAGCGTCCATCAGGCGGAAAATTTAAAGCAAACGCTTTCTCCCGTCGATCCGGTCAAGCCGAAAAACGAGCAAATCTATTACATTATCGACACGCTCAACCGGGCGATGGAGCGTTGCAAAAAAGTCTCCTTTCTCTACACGGATTACGCCCCCGACAAACAGCGTATCTTCAAAAACGGCGGCCGCCCCTATCGCTTCAGCGCATACGGTTTCGCCTGGAGCGACGGATTTTATTATGTGATCGGTTTTTCGGAAAAGCACGGCACAACCTGTGCCTTTCGCGTCGACCGCATCGCCGGGATTCCGGATATTCTCGAAGAAGCACTCATTCCCCCTGCGCCGGAATTTCGCATATCCGATTATACCAAAGCAGTTTTTTGGATGTACAAAGGAGAACGCACAACGGCAACGCTGCTGTGCGACAACGATATGATGAAGGTGATCGTCGATCGCTTCGGCGATACCGTTCCGGTCCGTGTGCAGGACAGCGAGCATTTTACGGCTTCGGTTGAAATATCCGCCAGCCCCACCTTTTTCGGCTGGATCTCCGAATTCAGCGGCAAGATCCGCATCCTGTCCCCAAAGTCCCTTCGCCTCGCCTATCAAAAACATCTGGAGCAAATTCTTCATTCACTCTCGGATATATGATTTTCTCGATAGGGTTGTTTTTTGATCCGTTTGACCGTGCCGTTTTCCCCTCTTCAAACGGCAATCGGCGTTTTTCATTTGTCTTGAAAGGATGTGTATTTCGTCATGTATAAAAACATATTGGCTGTTTTGGCGGTTCTCCTGCTGTCGGCGACACTGTCCGGATGTACAGGCAGCGGCGCGGCAGGCAACACGACAGAAACGACCGCTTCCACGACCGCTTCAACCACCGCCGTTACGACCTCTGCCTCCCCCGTCGAAACGACGCAGACCACGGCACCCGCAACCAATTCACCCGCCGTTGTCGGAGAGACCGTCACCGTCTCTTTTGACACCTATCATTTTTCTCTCACACTGCCCGCTTCATGGGAGGGCGCCTATGCCACGGCAGAGACCTCGCGCGGTGTGACTTTTTATGAGCTGCAAAATCATCTTTATAATGCGCGCGGCAAGCTGTTCAGCATTCTGTTTATCGCAGAAGAGGACTATCAGGAGGGCATGTACCCCTCCTATTACGACCTCGGCAGCTATGACGGCAAACGCGCCGTTTGGCTCGGTGTCACCGATGTGCAATACGAGGAAACTCTCAAGGCGCCGTATCAGGCACTTTCCGATCAGCTTGACGCCGTGCGCGCGAGCTTTGTATACACCGCCTGATACGGTTCTTCGGAAATTTGGAAATCCGAAAATCACAACCTAAAAATCCGAAAATTGCCACGGATTTTCCGGCATTCGCGGCTTGACTTTTCATTTTTGCGGTGTTAAAATGAAAAAAAGCGTTGAAAAGGACGCGCCTGCACCGTACGATCCCCCCTTTTAAAAGAGAGTGCCGTCACCGGCTGAAAGCGGCATAAAAGGCCATGAGCAGGCGTCACCGCCTTTGAGTGCGCGGCTGAACCGATTTCATGCGGATAAGCCGCGACGGTTGGCATTCGTTATCGTGCCGTATGAGGGCAGGAGAGACTTCCTGCCGAATATGGGTGGAACCACGGAGTGTTTGCGCTTCGTCCCTGTTTTTGCGGGGACGAAGCGTTTTTTGTTTTTCCCCGCCTCTCAAATACTACTTTTTTAAAGGAGTGACAAAGGTATGCTGAACATTACTTTAAAAGGCGGCGATGTCCGTGAGGTGGCGGAAAACACCACCGTCGACGCGCTTTGCCGCGACATTTCCATGGGGCTTTACCGAGCCGCCTGTGCCGCCCGGCTGAACGGCAAGGTCGTCGACCTGCGCACGCCGCTGACATCCGACGCAACGCTCGACATCCTCACCTTTGACGACATCGACGGCAAAAAGGCTTACTGGCACACCACCTCGCACATCATGGCTCAGGCGGTCAAAAAGCTTTATCCGCAGATCAAACTGACCATCGGGCCGTCTACCGACAACGGCTTTTACTATGACTTTGACACAGAGGAAAGCCTGACACAGGAAACCCTTGCCGAAATTGAAAAAGAGATGAAAGCCATCATCAAACAGGCGCTGCCCATTGAGCGTTTTGTGCTGCCCAAAGAGCAGGCGCTGGAGCTGATGAAGGATGAGCCGTATAAATGCGAGCTGATTGAAGCGCTTCCCGACGGAGAGGAGATTTCCTTCTACCGTCAGGGTGATTTCACCGATCTGTGCGCAGGGCCTCACCTTCCCGACACCGGCCGCGTCAAAGCAGTCAAGCTGCTGAGCGTGACGGGAGCCTATTGGCGCGGCGACTCAAACAACAAGATGCTTCGCCGTATCTATGGCGTTTCGTTCCCCAAGGCGTCCGAGCTGGAAGCGCACCTGACGATGCTTGAGGAAGCCAAAAAACGGGACCACAACAAGCTCGGCCGTGAACTGGAGCTGTTCACCACCTCCGATCTGATCGGCCAAGGTCTGCCCATTCTGCTTCCCAAGGGTGCGCGCGTCATCCAGCTCTTGCAGCGCTTTGTGGAGGATGAAGAGCAAAAGCGCGGATGGCTGCTCACCAAAACCCCTTATATGGCAAAAAGCGATCTTTATAAGCTGTCGGGGCATTGGGATCACTATCAGGACGGTATGTTTATACTGGGCGATCCCGAAAAGGATAAGGAGGTCTTTGCGCTTCGTCCGATGACCTGCCCGTTCCAATATCAGGCATATCTCAACCGCGCGCGTTCCTACCGCGATCTGCCGCTGCGTTATAACGAGACCTCCACGCTGTTCCGCAATGAGGCGAGCGGCGAAATGCACGGCTTAATCCGCGTGCGTCAGTTCACCATTTCCGAAGGACATCTGATGTGCCGCCCCGATCAGCTTGAAGAGGAATTTAAGGGCTGTCTGGAACTTGCCATCTATATGCTCAAGACGCTCGGACTGTATGAAGATGTCTCCTACCGCTTCTCCCAATGGGACCCGAACGACCGCGCCAAATATATCGGCACGCCGGAGCAGTGGGATGAAGCGCAGGGCATTATGAAAACCATCCTCGACGATTTGGAGATTCCCTATGTCATCGGGATCGGCGAAGCGGCCTTTTACGGTCCGAAGCTGGACATTCAGATCAAGAATGTCCACGGCAAAGAAGACACGCTTATCACCATTCAAATCGACCAAATGCTCGCCGAAAAATTCGGCATGGAATATACGGATGCGGACGGCAGCAAAAAGAACCCCTATATTATCCACCGCACCTCCATCGGCTGCTATGAGCGCACACTGGCGCTGCTCATCGAAAAGTATGCGGGCGCTTTCCCGCTTTGGCTCGCGCCCGAGCAGGTGCGCGTGATGCCCATTTCCGAGCGGCAGACCGACGCCGTCAATCAGGCGGCAGACCGACTGCGCGAAGCGGGACTGCGCGTGGAGACCGATCTGCGCAACGAAAAGATCGGCTACAAGATTCGGGAAGCACAGCTTCAGAAAATCCCCTATATGCTGGTCATCGGCGATAAAGAGGCCGAAGCGGGACTCGTTTCGGTACGGCATCGCGGCGAAACAACCAGCGAAACCCTGTCGCTTGAGGAATTCCTCAAAAACGCGCTGGAGGAAGTCGCTTCCAAACGGATTTGCTGACATGCTTGTGCGGATGATTTTTACACAGATGTCGGTGTCTCTTTTATGAAAAAAGGGTCTGTATGTTCCCGCCTTTGCAGGGAGCATACAGACCCTTTCTTGATTTGTAAAATCACAGCACACACGATCTGCAGCGCTCAAAAGCCGTGTATTTTACGCCGAAAATCCGTCTCCTCTGCCAATTCACAGGCGTAGGGAACGGAGCTTGCCGCGCCGCAGCGGCTGACCGTGACGGCCGCGACTTTGGTTGCATATCGTATTGCATCGTTCAATTCACCGCCGTCTGCCAGTTTAGAGCAAAGCGCTCCGATAAAAGCATCCCCGGCAGAAGTGGTATCGACGACCTGCGTTTTTTCGGCGGCGCAAAACAAGATGTCTTTACCGCTGTTGTATACGCAGCCTCTCTCCCCCAGTGTAACGACAGCGGTTTTGACTCCCAGCCGCCTGATTCGTCTGACCGCTTCCATGCAGTTTTCGTGGCTGCTCAGCGCGATTCCGGTCAGCGCCTGTGCCTCATATTCATTCGGCACCAGTATATCGATAAGCGGATAGATTTCCTGCGGCAGTTCTTTGTACGGAGCGGGATTTAAGAGAATCTTCGCACCGTTTTCTTTTGCCGCTTTGCATACGGCGCAAACCGTTTCAACGGGAATTTCAAGCTGCAAAACCACCCAGTCCGCAGCCGCAAGCAAATCCGCTTTTTGCTCTATGATGTCGGGTGTGAGACAGGCATTTGCGCCCTCGTTCAATATAATAAAATTATCCCCGCCCACAACCGTTACAACAGCCGTTCCGGTCGAGGTGCCGGCGATGCGTATTCCTTCAAACGCCACGCCGTATGTTTCCAACGAATGCAGCAGCAGTTCCCCGTTCGCATCGTCTCCGATTGCGCCTAAAAACGAAGCGTTTCCTCCGAGCTTGGCCACAGCGACCGCCTGATTCAAGCCCTTGCCCCCGGCATTGACGGAAAAGTGATTTCCGGCGACCGTTTCGCCCAGCATCGGCATGCGATCCGTGTGGATGGCCAAATCGGCATTTGCACTGCCTATGACAAGAATCTTTTTCATTTTGCTATATGCTCCATTGTCTTCGCAACCCGATCGGATATTTTGACGGTATCCACACCGAAAATAGAGGTGTGTAATGTGTCATGAATCGGTTTTGTCCAACAATCGGGTATGCTGCCGATGCCGTTTGCCATGCCGAGTACAGAGCCCACCGTCGCCCCGTTGCAGTCGGTGTCAAAGCCCGTCTCGACCGCCATACAGACCGATTTGCCGTAGTTGCCGTTGCCGTAAAGCAGGGAAGCCGCTACAATCATGGCGTTTGAGATGGTATGGCACCAGCCGTGAACGGTATATTCATTGTATTTTTTATGTATTTTACAGAATACTTCTTTGGAAGAGACGCCGTTTTGATAGTCGTCAAGAACTCCTTTGACAGCCTCATACAGTCTTGAAGTGGACGGAATTTGTGCCAGCCCGCCCAAAATGATGTCTTCTAAATCCTGTGTAACGGCAGCAACAGCAATCATGGCGGCGACAAACATTTCGCCGTAAATTCCGTTTTTTATATGTGAAATCGAAGCGTCACGCCAAGCCATTTCAGCCGCCTTTTCGGGATTCCCGGGATTGATATAGCCAAAATAATCCGCCCGTATCTGCGCGCCGATCCATTCGCGATAGGGATTTTGATAGGACGCGGACTGCGGCGGTTCATAGCCCTTCACAAAGTTGCAGAAAGCCACTCGTTCCGCAGTGCAATAGGCGTCCTTTTTCTGATAATCAAGCCATGCGCGCGATACATCATAGGGTGTGAAGTCTTTGCCGTATTTGTCGATGATGATCTGCGCCAACACCGTATAGTTCGTATCGTCATCAACCGGCATACCGTCAATTTCATCGGCATAAATCCTGTTTATAAAATTGAATGTATACTTGTTTAAAATGTCCTCATTCAGGTCTCTGCGGCAAATATACCGATGCATGGGATAGTTGTCGGTCTCCTTTAAAAAAGGCACCAGCTCGTCTGTCTTTATGCCTTCGACGGTTTTCCCAAGCATACAGCCGCAGATTCTTCCCATCCACGCTCCGCTTATCCGATCCTCCAGACGACCCGGACGATGCTCCTCACAGCCATACGGCTGTCTGAGCGCTTGGATACTCTCAAGGTCAGACGGCTCGATATAGGGATAATCCTCCCGTTGCTTTGCATTCAGCACAATATCGAACAGAATATCCCCCAGCTTCTTTTTGGTTTCATCCTGGGGAAGTCTGGAAACGGCGGCAAACAAATCTTTATATATCGCAATATCCAGCCCTTCTTCTGTCGATTGCTCATATTCCGTCAGCAAATCGGAAGAATAGGACTCCCATGTGTGAAGATGGGAATATTTCGGTTTCATCTTTTTGGTGTATTTCATTTCCTCTACCACGCGGCTGTCATTCCCCAAAATCAGAGCGTCCAGCGAAATATCAAAATATTTTGATATTTTAATCAGCTTTTCCAAATCGGGCTGAGATGTTCCGTTTTCCCACTTGCCGACCGACTGCTGCGAAACACCGAATATACGGGCAAACTGTTGCTGCGATAATCCGGCGTCGGTTCTTAATTTGTTGATCATACGGCCGAATGTCATCCTATCCTCTCCCTTAAACCGGTACTGTATTTTCATTATATGGGAAAACGGTCCCCGAATCAATCGGTCAGCAAGCGTAATTTTTACAACTGACGGTTGTAAATCGGCTTTGGTCGCCAAAACAGCCTGTGCGTTCACCGATATCTTCGCCATCTCGTAAAAGCGAAGAGAGCCGCCTTCGGCAGTCGTTTTGCGTTTGAAACTGTCCTTGCTTCGGAATTTCCGATTGTTCAGCCCAAACACAGGTCGTTTCTGCCTGTTGTTTTTATCACCTTTTGTCACGCATCGCAAAAGCCCTGTTCGTTCATATTGCGAAGCCCTATCTTTTTTCTTTTATATGTTTAGATATGCGTGCCATCTCGCCTTTCTTTCATATAATTTTCGGTACGGGGTATTGACAAACAAGCCGGAATTTCGTATACTACTTGTGCTGTTCCAAGGCGGTCTCTTATATGTCACACATCGCTTATCACAGTGTTTCACCGCTTGGAAAGGCAATATTTGCTGTTCTGTCCTGCTGCTCTGCCCCGCTTTCGGCAGTCCGTCAGGCACAACACACACGGAGAGTTGTCCGAGAGGTCGAAGGTGCAGCACTCGAAATTTTACGGCTGCTTGGTCGTTTCGTCCGCCGGAAATCCATTTATTTTAAGGGTTTTCAAAATCAAAAATCGAATATTTTTCAGCGTTCTCTCCTGCTTTTCTCTCCAAAAAATTTTTGACCGAAATTTGAGCGAAGAAAAAGCGGATTGAAATATACACACGGAGAGTTGTCCGAGAGGTCGAAGGTGCAGCACTCGAAATGCTGTGTTCCCACAAGGAACCTAGGGTTCGAATCCCTAACTCTCCGCCACAAAGCCTGTAAACAAGCGCGTTTACAGGCTTTTTCTTTGACCACTTCTCCGAAAAACGGATTATTTCAAACCGTTTTCCAACGGCTTTCAAAATCTCCGTTCTCCGGCATAATAAGTCCGTTTTCCATTGCCTGTGCCGAGGTGATTTTAGAGCTGTAATCAAGGTGCGCATAGATATTTGCCGTCGTGGTAAAATCGCTGTGCCCGAGCCACTCCTGAATGTGCTTGAGGGGCACGCCGT
>JBJEIR010000128.1:0-2605 GCA_051877215.1 Acutalibacteraceae bacterium
TTTTGCGGCGCTGTTTCCCAAGCTGTTGGAGCTTGCCGAGGTGGAAAAAACCTGCAATATGCTGGCAGATGAAATTGAAAAAACCCGTCGTCGAGTGAATGCGCTGGAGCATGTGATGATTCCCGAAATGCAGGAGACCATCCATTTTATCACCATGAAGCTGGAAGACAACGAGCGCGGCAACACCACCCGCCTGATGAAGGTCAAGGATATGATGGCGGCCGAGCGGGCGTAGCAGCGCGCGTAAAAAAGCAGAAAATGAAAAATCGGAGGCAGACCGCCAAAAAAACAGGGCGGCTCGCCTCCGATTTGGTTTTAGGGGCTCTATGCCAATAGCCGGGGTAGAGAGAAAAACGGAATTTTAAGAGCGGCAGTTGCTTTGAAATGGTGATAGCGCAAACGAGAAATCCCGAATATCAATATGAAGGCATTAAAATGATTGATGTGGCAGATTGGCTGCTTAACAAATAACCGTTTCCCAAAAATGAAAAAAGTTATCTTTTGGATAACAATGTTTTTGTATAGATCTTTTTGATATGTCCCCCCAATACCGGGTGTCCGGTATTGGGGGGACATGAGACTGTCAAAAAACAATCTTTTCCCTCTCCTTACATAGGGGCGGCTTTGGTGTGCTCTCTTTCCCTTGGCTCCCCTTGACGAAGGCTTTGGTGCGGCGTTGTTCTTTGGCTCCCTCTGATGAGGGAGCTGTCACCGCAGGTGACTGAGGGAGAGAATAAAAATGCTCTGTCTTTATCGGAAACAAGGAATAATCCGCCACATTTTCTTCCCTCGTCAGAGGGAGGCGGCGGTTTGCGGCCGCTCCCTTGACTTCCTTGCGCCAAAACGGTTTTTTGACAGGAAGAAGCCGCGCACAAAAAATGCGCGGCGTCTTTGCCAAGTGCCTTTCTTGGCCTTTTTTGGGGCTTTCGGGCGCTTTCAAACATCAGGCGCGGTTTTTCACGGGCGGGCGGCGAAAAGCTCGACTGACCGTTTGACTCTTATGCGATGATTTGCGGCGGACCGTGTCCGTGAAACGCACATTGAACCCTGCCGTTTTCTGTGTGTGCGAAGATCAAATATGTATCACCTTTTAGTTTAAATTTATAACTTCCTTCTATCGGAATTTCAAGCATTTCTGCCCCTGCTAAAAGCTCGCTGGTATACTCTGAATATTGCCAATTTTCCGAAAAAATCTGTTGAAATTCATCGTCCGGCACTTCAAAAAGCAAAAAGACGGCGGGATCGCGAAACGCATTGTCATAATACCCTTTTATAAACTCGGCGCTGTCCGGAATGGTCAGCTCGTAGGTGTCCCGCAGCATGGTTACCATTTCCTGTGAAAATCCGCATCTGATGGTTGTCGGAAGCCGGAACATACCACAGCTTGTCAGCAATACCGTCAGCGAAAAGCAGATGAGTACCGTTTTGAAAAGGCCGCTCTTTTTCATCTTTTTCATACGGATTCTCCTTTTACTCGGTTATACAAACTGATAGGTTGCTCCGGTTTCCATTGTTTGACCCTCTGTCCGAGAAATAAAAAGGGGCGCTTGTTATACAAAAAACAGTCCGAAGGCGCGGGGCCTTCGGACTGTCGGCAAACAATCGGGTTTCCCGCCGTATGTGTAAAACCGAAAGGGTGGGAACAATTATTTTGCAAAATCAACGGCGCGGTTTTCGCGGATGAGATTGACCTTGATCTGACCGGGATAATCCATGTTTTCCTCGATCTTCTTGGCGATATCGCGCGCAAGCAGGGTCATCTGATCGTCGCTGATTACTTCGGGCTTCACAATAATCCGCACCTCGCGTCCCGCCTGAATCGCATACGAGCGCTCCACGCCGTTAAAGTCGTTGGCAAGCTCTTCGAGCTTTTCAAGACGCTTGATGTAATTCTCCAGATTTTCGCGGCGCGCACCCGGGCGGGCGGCGGAAATCGCGTCGGCGGCCTGCACAAGGCACGCGACGACGGTTTGTGCTTCGACATCGCCGTGGTGCGCCTGAATGGCGTGAATGACCGCTTCGCTTTCCTTGTATTTGCGGGCGACATCCACACCGATTTCGACATGGGAGCCCTCGACCTCATGGTCGATGGATTTGCCGATGTCGTGCAGCAAGCCGGCGCGGCGCGCAACGACGGGGTCAATGCCCAGCTCACTCGCCATAATGCCGGCGAGGAAGGCGACCTCCATCGAATGGTTGAGCACATTTTGCCCGTAGCTCGTGCGGTAGTGCAGACGGCCGAGCATACGCATGATCTCGGGATGAATCCCGCGCAGTCCCGTTTCCAGTACGGCGCGTTCGCCCTCCTGCTTGATGGTTGCCTCCACCTCGCGGCGCGCTTTGTCGACCATCTCTTCGATGCGGGCGGGGTGGATACGGCCGTCGGAAATCAGGCGCTCGACGGCAATGCGCGCAATCTCGCGGCGCACGGGGTCAAAGCAAGAAAGCGTGATGGCCTCGGGGGTGTCGTCGATGATGAGATCGACGCCCGTGAGGGTTTCGATGGCGCGGATGTTGCGGCCCTCGCGGCCGATGATGCGCCCCTTCATCTCGTCGTTGGGAAGCGGCACGACCGACACGGTCGCTTCGGCGACCTGATCGGCGG
>JBJEIR010000129.1:0-10874 GCA_051877215.1 Acutalibacteraceae bacterium
TGATGCCTTCGACCATATCCTCGATCGGGTGAGCAAAATCATACATCGGATAGATGCACCATTTGTCGCCCTGGCGGTGATGGTGTGCGTGATTGATACGGTACAAAGCGGGGTCGCGCATATTGAAATTACCGCTGGCAAGGTCGATCTTGGCGCGCAGCGTCATGGCACCGTCCTCAAACTCGCCCGCCTTCATACGGGCAAACAGCTCAAGGCTTTCTTCGATCGGGCGGTCACGGTAGGGGCTGACAGCCGGGTGGGTGAGATCGCCGCGGTTTTCCTTCATCTGTTCGGGCGTCAGCTCACACACATAAGCAAGCCCCTTTTTAATCAGACCCACCGCCAGCTCATACATGGTGTCAAAATAATCGGACGCATAGTAAAAATGGGTTCCCCAATCGTAGCCGAGCCAGTGGATATCCTCCTTGATGGCTTCGACATATTCGACATCCTCTTTGGTGGGGTTGGTGTCGTCCATTCGCAGATGACACACGCCGCCGTATTTTTCCGCCGTGCCGAAATCGATGCAAAGCGCTTTGACATGGCCGATGTGCAGATAGCCGTTCGGTTCGGGAGGAAAGCGCGTCTGCACGGTCTTTCCGAAGCAGCGGCCGCCTTCCTGCAATTCTTCATCAATGATGTCGTGGATAAAATTGGACGGACGCGCCGTCAGCTCCTTTTCTTCCATTCCGTCATCCTCCTCATCAAATCCCGTTAACGGGCATTCAGCTTTTCGATCGCGCGGTCGATGCGCTGCATCACACGCTGTTTTCCGAGCAGCTGCATAATAGCGCAAAGATCGGGCGTATTGCGCCGTCCCGTGACGGCGAGACGCACGACCGTGCTGACATCGCCGACATGGCCTTTGTAGCCGTCCGGGTTTTTCTTGTATTCCTTCACCTCCGGACAGAATCCGAGGGTGGGGCACAGCGCCTTCAGCGTATCAAACCACGCCTGCTTGTCCGCCGCAGGATCGTACACGCCCTTGTAAGCGGTCAGTATGGCCGCCGCGTCACAAGCGGTCAGATGCTCGGGCAGCTCCCAATCGCTGTCAAAGCCGTCGTCAAAAAAGTAGGCGGCATACGCCGGCGCATCGCTCCACTTCGCCATATCCTTGCGGGGCTTGGGGTTGTCGCGGTCGATGGCAAAAATGCCCTGTGCAAAGGCGCGGTCGGTATTTAGCTTCTCATAGAACGCCGGGTCATATTCCCGCGACCAATCCAAAACCGCATCGGTCACCGCTTGGGCGCTCATGCGCGAAATGACATTTTTACTGACATCGTTGAGCTTGTCGATGTCAAAAAGGGCGCCCGACACGCTCATTTTTTTGAGCTGGAAGGGAAAGCTCATGCGGTCGGCGTCGGGGTTACAGCGGCGCCAATCCTCAAAGTCGCTGTTGGCGATGGTGAAGAGATATTCCAGCACGCTGTCGGCGGGATAGCCCTGCTGCGCATAAAAATGCATCGCCGCTTCGGGGTCCTTGCGCTTGGAAAGCTTCCGTTTGCCGCCGTTTTCTTCCTTCATGATCGGACTGACATGGGCGTATTTCGGCGGCTTAAAGCCGAGCATACGAAACAGCTGCAAATGCTTCGGAACGGAGGAAATCCATTCGTCTCCGCGGATGACATGGGTGGTGCGCATCAGATGGTCGTCCACCGCGTGGGCAAAGTGATAGGTCGGCACGCCGTCCGATTTCAGCAGCACGATATCCTCGTCGTTTTCGGGCATTTCGATTTTGCCCTTGATGAGGTCGGTAAAGGTGATGCGGTGACTCTCGTCTCCCGGCGAGCGCAGCCGAACGACATAGCTCTGCCCCGCCTGTACGCGGGCCAAAGCGTCCTTTGCGGTGATGTCGCGGCATTTGGCAAACATTCCGTAATATCCGGTGCGGCATTTTTGCCGCTCCTGTTCCTGCCGCGCCTGCGCGCGATCCTCCTCCGAGCAAAAGCAAGGATACGCAAGCCCCTGCTCGACGAGGCGTTTGACATAGACATGATAAATGCTGACGCGCTGCGACTGCTGATACGGCGCATAATCGCCGACCACGGTACCCGGGGCGGTAAAGCCCTCGTCAATCGCCAGCCCGTAGGTGTTGAAGCCGCGCAGGATATCGTCGGCTCCGCCCTCCACTTCGCGTTTTTTGTCGGTATCCTCCAAGCGGAAATAAAACACGCCGTCCGTCGCGCTGGCGGTCAGGCGGTTGATCATCGCGGTGAAAAACACGCCGAGATGCAGATATCCCGTCGGGCTCGGAGCAATGCGTGTGACGCGCGCGCCTTCTGCGAGCGGGCGAGGGGGATACTGCATTTCCAGCTCCTCCGGTGTGCGCACCACATCGGGGAACATGGCGTCTGCAAGCTGTTGCCAATCGGTCATTGAGACAGTCCCTCCCGAACAATCGGTTGATTTAAATAGGTTACGATATATCTTATAATTTTATATTGAAAAAGTCAATTCCAAATGGTAAAATGGGGAAGACAAAATATTGCTTTCGGCGGAGATTTTGGAAAAAATCTCCGATCGGCGGAGGAATAAAGGACATGGAATATCATTTTTCCGACGGCTTGCGCGATTTGCAGCCGTCGGCAATCCGTGAAATTTTGAAATACGCGAGCGTGCCCGGCGTGGCGGCGCTTTCGGCGGGCAATCCCGCGCCCGAAGCGTTTCCCGTCAAAGAGGTAGCGGATATTTCCGATCGGCTGTTGCGCGAGCGCCCCATTGAGGCGCTGCAATACGGCGCGACGGAAGGGTATTCGCCGCTGCGCGAGCACTTAAAATCGTATATGCGCCGAAAATACGGCGTCGGCGGCGACGGGGACGAGGTGCTGATCACCTCCGGCGCGCAGCAGGTGATGGAGCTTGCCGCGAAAACGCTTTGCAATCCCGGCGATGTGATTGTCTGTGAAAGCCCCAGCTTCATCGGGTCGCTCAACAGCTTTCGGTCGCTGGATATCCGTCTTGCGGGCGTGCCGCTGGAGGCGGACGGCATGAATATGCAAGCGCTGGAAAAGGTGCTCAAAGCCAATCCGCGCACCCGCTTTATCTATACCATTCCGAATTTCCAAAATCCGTCGGGCGTCACGATGAGTATGCAAAAACGCGAGCGGCTTTATGCTTTAGCCCGCGAGTACGATGTGCTGATTGTGGAGGACAATCCGTACGGTGATCTGCGCTTTGCGGGAGAGGATGTCCCCGCCGTCAAAGCGTTGGATACGGACGGACGCGTGATCTATGCGGGCAGCTTTTCCAAGGTGCTTTCCTCCGGTATGCGCGTCGGCTATGCCGTGGCGCCGCGTTCGGTGATCGCCAAAATGGTGGTGGCCAAACAGGGCGAGGATGTTCACACCAATCAGTGGGCGCAGATGGTCTGTTATGAATTTATGACTTCCTGTGACTACGAAGGCCATTTGACCCGCCTGCGCGGCATCTATAAACAAAAGGCCGAACGCATGATGTCGCTGCTCGACGAGCATCTTGTGCCCGTCGGCATCACCTATAACCGCGTACAGGGCGGCCTCTTTATTCTCTGTCAGCTTCCCGACGGCGTGGATATGCCCGATTTTTGTACAAAAGCGGTAAAGGAACACAAGGTTGCGGTGGTGCCCGGCTCCGCGTTTGCCGTCAACGGCGAGCCGATGCAGAGCTTTCGCGTGAATTATTCCACGCCGACCGATGAGATGATGCAAAAAGGCGTTGCCCGTTTGGGTGCGTTTGCCAAAGACTATATCCTTTCAAAGGAGACAAAAGCCTATGTCTGAACAAATGGAAATGACCGAACGCCCCAAGAGGGCGCTAAGCTGCATCCAGCCGACGGGGATTCCCACGCTCGGCAACTATCTGGGCGCTTTACGCAACTGGGTGGCGATGCAGGATGAGATGGAGTGCTGCTACGCGGTGGCTGATATGCACGCCATCACCGTGCGGCAGGAGCCCGCAAAGCTGCGGCGGCAGATCTGCGAGATGTTTGCGCTGCTTTTGGCGATCGGGCTCGATCCGGAAAAAAATGTGATTTTTGTGCAGTCGCAGGTGCCGACCCATGCGGAGCTGTCGTGGCTGCTGTCCTGCAATACGCAGTTCGGCGAGCTGTCGCGCATGACGCAGTTTAAAGACAAGTCTCAAAAGCACGCCGACAACATCAATCTCGGACTGTTTGCCTATCCCGCACTGATGGCGGCGGATATTCTGCTGTATCAGCCGGATTATATACCCGTCGGAGCGGATCAGAAGCAGCATGTTGAGCTGACCCGCGACATCGCAACCCGTTTTAACAATCTTTACGGACAGACCTTTGTGGTGCCCGAGCCGTATATTATGACCGCCGGCGCGCGCGTCAAGTCCTTGCAGGATCCCACAAAAAAGATGTCCAAATCAGATGAAAATCAAAATTCCTATATTTCCATGCGGGACGATAAGGATACCATTTTGCGCAAATTCAAGCGCGCTGTCACCGACAGCGAAGCGTGTGTGCGGCACGCCGAGGGAAAAGACGGCGTCAATAATTTGATGGATATTTATGCGACGGTGACCGGCAAGACCAACGCCGAGATTGAGCGCGAGTTTGAGGGACGCGGTTACGGCGACTTCAAGCTGGCGGTAGGGGAAGCGGTAGCAGCGGAGATGCTGCCGATCCAGGAGCGCTTTGACTGCTACATGAAAGATAAGGCGCAGCTCGAAGCGCTGATGAAGAGCGGAGCAGAGCGCGCTTACCGTCTGTCAAACCGTACCCTGAACAAGGCCAAGAAAAAGATGGGCTTTGTTTTGCTGTGATTTCATAAAAAGGAGTGGAGCACGATGCTGGTTGTCAACACGGATTACATCTCGGGCAAAGAACTGGAGACCGTTTCCTTGGTGATGGGAAGTACCATTCAGTCCAAGCACATCGGAAAGGATATCGGTCAGAGCTTTAAAACCATTGTCGGCGGCGAACTGAAATCCTATACACAGATGATGAATGAGGCGCGTGCACTTGCTGTGCAGCGCATGGTTGAACAGGCGCAGTCCTACGGAGCGGACGCCATTGTGAATGTCCGTTTTGCAAGCGCCTCTGTCATGCAGGGAGCTGCGGAGGTCATGGCGTACGGCACGGCTGTGAAATTCAAATAAAGAAGTATGCAAAAAAGGCATATAAAAAGGAGACGGTGCTGCCGTCTCCTTTTTTATCGCTTTTGTCAGTTTTGAGATAGTCGGGTTGTCTTTATCCGAAAAAGTCCGTGCTGTCCTTGGTGACGCGGGCGGCAATCAGGGGTCGTGCGGGCGGCGGATTTTTGCCGAGCATGATGCTTTCCCGCAGCCGTTCCTCGGCGTCGGTAAGGCGCGCGTCGCTTGATGCGTACAGCGTCATCAGAGGATCGCCGGCGCGCACCGTCTCACCGACCGTTTTGTGCAGATAAAGGCCGGCCGCGCTGTCGATGGGGTCTCCCTTTCTGGCTCGCCCCGCTCCGAGTGCGGTACAGGCAAGCCCCACCGCTTCGGTGTTGACGGCGGTGAGATAGCCGCTGTCCGTCGCATAGAGGACTTTGCTCAAAGGGGCAAGCGGCAAGCGCTCCGGGTGCTCGGTCACGCTGTCGTCGCCGCCCTGCGCACGGATCATCTCTTTCCATTTGCAGAGAGCCGCGCCGCTTTGCAGTGCTTGTTTTGCTTTATCAAAGCAGGCTTCGCGGGAGCCGTATCCCGCCAGTGTTAAAAGAGAAGCGGCAAGTGACAGGGAAAGCACGGTCAAATCGCTCGGACCGTTTCCTTTCAGCGTCTCAATGGCTTCTCTGACCTCGATGGCATTGCCGACGGCGCGCCCTAACGGGCGATCCATGTCGGTGATCAGCGCTTCGACCTTGCGGCCGTGACGCACGCCGATATCCACCATTTCCTTTGCAAGGGCAACGGAATCGGATAGGGTTTTCATAAAAGCGCCGCTGCCGGTCTTGACATCCAGCACCAGTACATCCGCACCGCTCGCCAGCTTTTTGCTCATAATGGAGGAGGCGATCAGCGAGAGGTTGTCGACCGTTGCGGTCACATCCCGCAGTGCATACAGGATTTTGTCGGCGGGAGCGATATTGCTGCTTTGCGCTATAACGCAAAGGCCCGTTTTTCGGACAATGTCGGAAAATTGCGCCGCAGAGAGAACGGTTTGAAAACCGGGAATTGCCTCCAGCTTATCAATCGTACCGCCGGTATGGCCGAGCCCGCGGCCGGACATTTTTGCAATTTTGAGACCGCAGGCGGCTGCGAGCGGTGCCGCGACCAGCGTCGTTTTATCTCCGACGCCGCCGGTGCTGTGCTTGTCGGCTTTGATGCCCTCGATGGCAGACAGGTCGGCAGTCTCGCCGCTGTTTGCCATTTCGTCGGTCAGAACAGCGGTTTCTTCCGCGCTTAGTCCCCGCCAGCAGATTGCCATCAAAAGAGCTGTGCTCAGATAGTCGGGAATTTCGCCGCTGACGACGCCCTGTATCCAAAAATGAAGCTGGTCGGCGCTCAGCGCGTTTCCCGCCTTTTTGGCGGAGATGAGGTCATACATTCTCATCAGTCGGTCACCTCCGTCCGAAATGCGCGCGGCAGCAGCTCGCCGAGGGTTGTTTGTTCCTGTTCGCCGAGAATAATCGGCAGGCTGTCGTCGCAAAATTCGGCAAGCGCCTGTAGACAGATGCCGCAGGGCGGGCAGGGGGAAACGGGATCTTCTCCGATCGGCGCGCCGACCACCGCAATGGCGGAAAAGCGGCGCACGCCTTTGGAGACCGCTTTAAAAAGGGCCGTTCGCTCGGCACAGCAGGTTGCGCCATAAGCGGCATTTTCAATGTTACAGCCGAGAAAAACCGTGCCGTCGTCGGCAAGCAGCGCCGCCCCTACCGCAAAGCGGGAATAGGGGGCATAGGCGAATTGCCGCGCCTGCTTTGCAAGCGCGAGAAGCGATGGGGAAGTGTTCATGCCGTCAGCTCCTTTGCGTGAGAAATGCCGCAGGGCGGCGCCTGTACGCCGAACCAGTCGGCAACGGTTGCGCCGACATCGGCAAAAGAGGAGAGCGTTGCCAAATTGACGCCCTTTTTAATTGGCTCGCCGGTAATGATCCACGGTACGGCCTCGCGGGTGTGATCGGTGCCGTGCGCTGTCGGATCACAGCCGTGGTCGGCGCACAGCATCAGAACATCGGTCGGTCTTAAGCGGGAGAGCAGCAGCGGTAATTGCGCGTCAAGACGATTGAGGGCATCGGTATAGCCGTTTACATCGCGCCGATGACCGTACAGCATATCAAAATCCACCAGGTTGACAAAGCAAACGCCCTCAAAATCGGTTTCGATATACGCAAGGGTCTTTTGCATCCCGTCGTCGTTGTCGGTTGTATGAACGGTGTGTGTAATCCCCCGATCGGCAAAAATATCGCTGATTTTGCCGATGGCAATGACCTCCCGCCCCGACTCCGCAATCGAATCGAGAACGGTTTTCTCGGGTGGAGAAAGGGCAAAATCCCGTCGTCCGGCGGTGCGCTTGAAGGTACCCGGCTCACCGGCAAACGGGCGTGCAATCACGCGCCCGACCCCGTTTTTTCCCTGCATGATTTCCCGCGCCGCTTCGCATAAGCGGTACAGCTCTGTCGGCGGCACGACGCGTTCGTGAGCGGCGATTTGCAGCACGCTGTCCGCAGAGGTGTAAACAATGAGCGCGCCTGTTTTTAAGTGCTCTTTCCCGTAGTCGTTTATCACGGCGGTGCCGGAGTAGGGACGGTTACAAAGAATATCCCTGCCGAATGCGGCGCGCAGCGCTTGCAGAATATCGTCTGAAAACCCGTTCGGATAGGTCGGCAGAGGGGAGGGGGAAACAAGCCCCGCAAGCTCCCAGTGCCCGATGACGGTGTCCTTTCCCGCAGACGCCTCGAAAAGCCGCGCAAAGCTGCCCTTCGGAGAAGAAACGGCAAACGCACTTGCGGCGGAACCGTCGATGTTGAACAGTCCGTGCTGCCGCAAAACGGGCAGATGGAGCCGATTGCTTTGCAGGCAGGAGGCAAGGGTGTTTGTTCCCGCATCGCCGAATGCGGCGGCATCCGGAGCGCCGCCGATACCGAAGCTGTCCGCCACCAGCCAAAAAATACGCTTGATCATCGCTTCACCGCCTTGACATTTCGATTTTAAAAAAACTTAATCGCTTTCGCAAAGCGCCCTGACGGCGCCGCTCGTTCCGATGCGCTCACAGCCCGCCTCAAGAAACGCCTCCATATCCTCTCTCGTGCGGATACCGCCTGCCGCTTTGATATGGACATCGGGTGCAATATGTGCTTTAAAAAGGGCGATATCTTCGAGAACGGCGCCGTTGTCTCCGAAGCCGGTGGAGGTTTTGATAAAGTCCGCGTGGGCGTCGCTGACACATCGGCAAAGAGCAATCTTTTCGCTTTCGGTCAAATAGCAGGTCTCGATAATGACCTTGAGGATTCTGCCGTCTGCCGCCGCTTTGACAGCGCGTATTTCGTCGGTCACGCGATCGAAATCGCCCGCTTTGACATCGCTAAGGGAAACCACCATGTCAATCTCATCCGCCCCGTCTGCGACGGCCTCCCGTGTTTCGGCGACCTTGACGGCAGTGGTATTATAGCCGAGAGGAAATCCGATAACGGTGCATATGGCGATGTGTTCCGCTTGAAATGTATCGCCGAACAGACGCTTGACCTCCCCTACAAACCGCGGCGGAATGCACACGCTCGCGGTGTGATACCGAAGCGCTTGCCGACAAAGCGTTTCGATGTCCGCCGAAACGGCGGTCGGTTTGAGCAGCGTATGATCGACATGGGCAAAAACAGCGGCAGTATCCATCGGTATCTCCGTCCTTTTATAAAATTATAAAAATTTTCTGAAACTGTTTTTTATCATCATACCATACATCCCGTTCCTCGGCAAGCGTCAACCGACAGACGAATCCCGACAAAAAAACCGACCGTCCGATTTTTTCGGGCGGTCGGTTTGCACAGATAAGACATCAAGCGTTATCGGAGGGGGTATCGTCGGCTGACGGAGCGTTCAGCGCTGCGTCATCGGGCGGAGCCGTGTCGGTCGATACGCTGTCAGACGGTTGTTCCTCGACTGCGGGAACAGCGTTTGGTGCGTCCGGCGCTTGCTCTGCACTGTCACTTTGGTCGCATGCGTCGGCGGCGGGAGCGGTCTGCTTTTTCTTCGGTTTATAAAGCACCGCGATCAGTACGGCGACGACCGCCAACAGGAGAACGCCGCCGAGCAACAGCCACGGCCAAATGCTTTCCAGTGTCAGTCCTTCGTGATATTCGCCCGTCAAAAGCACCATTTCGTTGATGGTGAGCGGACCGGGGACGGTGTGGAGCTTCATCGTGATGATCATCGGCTGGGTCATATCAACGCCGAGATCGACAAGCGCCTGCGTCACATCGTAAACGCCGACATAATCACCGTTTCCTGCGTCCCATGTTTTGTTTTTTGAGTCCTCGATCACATAGTTCCAACGCCCCTCGTACATTTGCGTGCCTTGGATAACCGTGGGATAGAGCGACCATCCGTTGGTGGAATGAAGATCGAGATAAAGATACAGCTTACCGCCCTCGGGTGTAACCTCTACCGGCTCTGTATAGGTGATCTGAGGGAAGTTGTTCGGGGATTTTTTGGATGCGACGATTTCCAGCCCGCCGGTTTCCGTCACGGTCGGCGTGACATAGGAATTTTTGTTGGTCAGTTTCTTAGCACCTTCCGAATTGGTCCAGCTCTCGGGATCCAAGCTGAAGGTGTAAACCTCTTTGAGGCGGCTGCGATCCATGACGGAGCTGTCGATCTCGGTCAATTCACCGAGCGCAATCGCCAGTGTACGGTATGCGGCGGCGATCTCTTCATCACTGCCGCTTTTCAAAGCGTTTTGAGCGGCCGATTTGGCGGCTTGCATCGCGTCCCATGTTTCTTTTACATAGGAGCCCTCGATCGCAGAAACCTTGTCAACCAGCTTTTGGAGAGCGCCTTTATCGGCGTAAACGCTCATTGCCTGATCGGACGCGGCGGCCGTTCCCGTCACAGCGGTCGTATACAGCGTGCTGTCGGAAAAGTCAATTTTCGCCAGCCAGGTTTGGCTCGCGTCAACGGATTTTGAGCAGGTCGCGGTACCGCTTGCCGTCAGCTTGACGGTATCGAGTGTATCCAGTACGGCACAGGCGGTAAAAGACTTTGTGGTAATTTCGCGGTGCGCTTCGATAAAGTCTACATCAATCGAGAAGCAGTCACGCACACCGTACGGGCGCGTGCCGCCCGTCACGGGGGAGAAGGTATCCATGGAAACGCGGTTGCCCTCAATGTCGATGGAGCGGATATATCCCTCTCCGTTGCAGTCAGGCACAGAGCCGATCGAGTGGGTGGGATCGGGCGCGTCGGCGTAATAGTCGGCGTCCTCAATCTGTACAAATTGACAGTCGGACAGGATTTCATATACGGTGCGCCCGCTGTCCGTTTGATGGGAGGTGCGTGCGGCGCCGTCATCGTGACCGCACAGCACCATCATCACATTGTCGTGCTCGTTGATGATTTCGCTGAAAATCAGATTGGCGCGGGAGCTGCCGCTCCAGTCGGCTTTACGGGAGCTTAAGTATTGGTGCGTGCAGATGATGGCGTTGCGGTGCGGATACATATCGAGCACTTTGTTTGCCCACGCCACTGTTTCGGGGGTCGCTTCCATGCCGTAGCCGAGATAGAGAAACAGCAAATCGGTATTGCCGACGGTCACCAAATCGTAATGGCACACATTGTTATCTTCCGTGCCGCCGAACCAGGCGGTGTTTTCGTAGCGCTCGGCATTGAAATATTGCAGATAATATTTATAATCAAGCGCGGGATAATCGCCGGTATCGTGGTTTCCTGTTTCAATGCCGTACGGAACGCCGGCGT
>JBJEIR010000130.1:0-10756 GCA_051877215.1 Acutalibacteraceae bacterium
GAGCTGCTTCGTTCCCGCTTAAAGGTGCAGCGCTTTGAAGAGCTGTTTGCCTACATCGGTTGTACGGGGCAAAATGCGGCGGCGGTCAATGAAAACTATATGCAAAGACTGGCCTGCTACGGCTTTCTGCTTGACGGAGCCATGCAGACGGCAGAACGCCTTTCCGAGCGGTATGCAATCTATATTATCACAAACGGCAGCGCGTGTGTGCAGCATATGCGCCTTGAAGACAGCGGCCTGCTGCCGTTTGTTAAAGGCGTTTTTGTTTCCGAAGAGGTGGGCGCGGACAAGCCTTCCAAAGTCTATTTTTCCTATGTGCTTTCGCACATCGAAGAATGCGATCGGCAGCGGATACTGGTCATCGGTGATTCGCTCACATCGGACATTCGCGGCGGCGTTCTCGCAGGCCTTGATACCTGCTGGTACAATCCGGGCGGCTTCGTCGGTCGCGCAGACATCAACCCCACCTTTGAAGTGCGTTCTTTTGACGAATTGTGTCGGCAATTGCTTTTATAACATGTTTTTTAAAAAAGCATCAGCGGCATATGTGTATATTATGAAAAGACGGTCGCATACTAAGAATACCGCTGATGAAAAGGAGGGATTCCGGGTATGTGGCTGGACCGCATCGCATTGATTTTGGTCATTATCGGCGCGCTCAACTGGGGCTGTATCGGTCTGTTCCAATTTGATATTGTCGCGTGGATTTGCGGCGGGATGTATTCCGTGCTCGCACGCATCATCTACACGGTAGTGGCAATTGCGGGAATTTGGTGTATTTCACTGCTTTTTCGCAGCAGAAACCGCTATGCGGCGGAATGAGAATATAAACAAAACCATCAAGCGCCGTATACCGTCCTGTTTCTCAAAAAGGACTGTATACGGCGTTTTTTGTTTTGGTCTTTCGGTCATTTTTTAAGAAAGAGCACTGCTTTTCTTTGGCAATGCAGTGGAAAAATGTGCAATTATATGCTATTATAATTGTTAAAGAATAGTTCTGCTGAAAATGAAGGCGAAAAAATGTACCGATTATTGATTGTAGAAGATGACAAAGGAATCGCACAAGCTGTGAAAACCCAAGCGGAAATGTGGGAGCTGCAGGTGCATTGTGTAGAAAACTACCGCCATGTTATGACCGAGTTTGCAGACTTTGATCCCCATATTATTCTGCTGGATATTGCGTTGCCGTTTTTTAACGGCTATCATTGGTGCAGCGAGATTCGCAAGGTGTCCAGTGTGCCGATCATCTTTATTTCCTCCGCATCGGATAATATGAATATGGTCATGGCAATGAATATGGGAGCGGATGATTTTATTGCAAAGCCGTTTGATCAAAGCGTACTGATGGCAAAGCTTCAGGCGATGTTGCGCAGAACCTATGACTTTGCCGCGTCGGCTCCGGTGCTGGAGCATGGCGGTGCGCTTCTGAATACCGGAGATAATACCCTGACTTACGGTGATGAGAAAATCTCTCTTTCCAAGAATGAATTTCGTATTCTGCTTATCCTTATGAAAAATAAGGGGAAGATCGTAAGCCGTGAAAAATTGATGAAGCAGTTATGGGAAACGGACAGCTTTGTGGACGAAAACACACTGTCGGTTAATGTGAACAGACTTCGCAAACGCTTAGATGCCGCAGGACTTAAAAACTTCATTACAACCAAATTTGGCGTCGGATATCTTATTGAAACTTGAGGTGCCGGTATGACTCTGTTTGTACAATATATCAAACAAAGATGGCGATATATCGCGGTATTCGCCGTTTTCTGCCTGATATTTATTGTATCCTTCGCTCTTTATCACCTGCCGATAAAAGCGGTTATATATCCTGCCGCCCTTTGTGTTCTGCTCGGATTGATATGGATGGTATTTGATTTTCGGCGTATAAAGCACAGACACGAAGTATTGGAAACGATACATAGTCTTACCGATGTCGTCACCGAAACTTTTCCGCGCATAGAAGGGATAGAAGATAACGATTATCAGCGGATCATTCGTTTGATCGGCGAGGAACACAGCAATCGCTGTACCGATATCAATCGCCGATATTCGGATATGATCGATTACTATACGCTGTGGGTGCATCAAATTAAAACGCCGATTGCTTCGATGCGCTTGCAGCTTCAAAATGAAGATACCGCTTTGTCCCGCAAGCTTTCCGCAGATCTGTTTCGTGTTGAACAATATGTGGAAATGGTGTTGACTTATCTCAGACTGGATGCGGAGAGTACCGACTATGTCATCAAAGAGTATGATCTGGACGGGATAATTAAGCAGACGGTCAAAAAGTTTGCGGGTGAATTTATCGGTCGAAAACTGCGTCTTCGATATGATCCGCTCAACACAACGGTTGTTACGGACGAAAAATGGCTTTCATTCGTGATCGGGCAGGTGTTGTCCAATGCTCTTAAATACACCCCTTCGGGCAGTGTTACCATTACGCTCAAACCGGAGAAGACGCTGTGCATTTGTGATACCGGAATAGGCATCGCCGCAGAGGATCTGCCCCGTATCTTTGAAAACGGTTTTACCGGATATAACGGTCGCTCCGATAAAAAAGCGAGCGGTATCGGATTGTACCTTTGCAAACGCATTTGCGCCAATTTGGGGCACACGATAACGGCGGCATCAACGGTCGATGAGGGAACGGTTATTGCCATCGATCTTGCACAGACCAAGCTTGCGGTAGAATAACTTCTTACAAAACCGTTAGATTTCAAGGAGATTTGTAAGCCGAATCGATGGCGATACAAATCTCCCTTTTGTTATCATTATGACAGAAATCACAAAGGAGGATTTTTGTTGTGAATATTTTGACTGTAAGCGGCGTGCAAAAAATATATACCTCCCGGTTTGGAGGCAATAAGGTCGAAGCCTTAAAGAGTGTTTCATTTGGGGTTGAACAAGGCGAATATGTCGCGATTATGGGTGAATCGGGTTCGGGAAAAACGACCTTGCTCAACATTTTGGCGACTCTCGACAAGCCGACAACCGGCTCGGTTATTCTTGACGGAAAAGACCTCTCTAAAATAAAGGAGTCACAGGCTGCGGCGTTTCGCCGTGAAAATCTCGGCTTTGTTTTCCAAGAGTTCAATCTGCTGGATACCTTTACCATTGAGGATAACATTTACTTGCCGCTTGTGTTGGCAGGCAAAACGTATTCTGAAATGCAAAAAAGGCTTCAGCCTATTGCCGCACAGCTCGGCATTACACAGCTTCTTAAGAAGTACCCCTATGAGGTGTCGGGAGGTCAGAAGCAGCGTGCAGCCGTTGCGAGAGCTTTGATTACCAATCCAAGACTGATTTTAGCAGATGAGCCGACGGGCGCACTCGACTCAAAGGCGACGGATGAGCTTCTCCGACTGTTTGCGGAAATCAATCGTACCGGACAGACGATCCTGATGGTAACACACTCGGTCAAAGCGGCAAGCCACGCAAGTCGTGTGCTGTTTATCAAAGACGGTGAGGTGTTTCATCAAATCTATCGCGGTGATAATACCGACGAACAGCTATGGCAGATGATTTCTGACGCTCTTACGATGCTGACAACAGGTGGTGAGAGGGAATGAAAGCGGGCTTTTTTCCGAAATTGGCGATGGATGGTATCAGAAAAAACAAACGCATTTATTTTCCCTATATCCTTACCGGAACGGTAATGACCATGATGAGTTACATCGTTTTGTTCCTTGCCTCATCGGAAATGTTGGAACATATGAAGGGCGGCGGCGTTCTGAGAACGATGCTGCCCCTCGGAGGCATGATTGTAACGGCGTTTTCTTTGATTTTTATGTTCTACAGCAATTCTTTTCTGATTCGTCAGCGTAATAGGGAGTTTGGCCTTTACAATGTTCTCGGAATGGATAAAGGCAATTTGGGACGGATTATGCTATGGGAAACGCTGATTGCAGGCGGAATCTCTATTGTGGGCGGATTGGTTTTCGGCGTTGCCTTTTCCAAACTTGCAGAGCTTTGTATGCACAATCTGTTAGAGGAAGAAATCACCTATACTTTAAGGATTGATTTTGCATCCGCCGGAAAGGTGGCGTTGCTGTTTGCCGGGATATATGTTTTATTGCTTTTGAATTCCCTTATAAAAGTTCGCCGCAGCAATCCCCTGGAATTGCTGCACAGCAGCAATGTAGGGGAAAAACCCCCGAAAGCCAATTGGCTGTTTGCGATTGCGGGTATTCTTATCTTGGCAGTTGCCTATTACATTGCACTGTCCATCAAGCAGCCGTTGACGGCAATCGCTTTGTTCATGATAGCGGTTGTTATGGTGATCATCGCAACCTATCTTTTGTTTGTTTCGGGATCGGTGGTGTTTTGCCGGCTTCTTCAAAAAAACAAACGGTATTATTATAAGGCGAATCACTTTATTTCCGTATCTTCCATGGTGTATCGAATGAAACGAAACGGCGCGGGATTGGCATCCATTTGTGTGCTGAACACGATTGTTTTGGTCATGCTTTCGGCTACACTGAGTTTGTATATCGGAGCGGAGGACTCGTTGGCGGCAACCTACCCGAGGGACATATCCTTGCGTTTGTTTGTTCCGAGTATGGAATATTTTAATGAAGGCGTTTTTTTGGGTATGCGTAACGATGTCGATAACCTTGTCCCCGTGAAGGAGGATGTTTTAGAATGCTCCGGCGTGGATATTGCCGGATTATTCACACAGGACGGAATACTTGTAGATCAAAAATTGCACAAAGAGTTTGCTGTATCTACCTATGAGAACTTGGGCTACCTGCATATCATCACGATTGATGACTATAATCGCCTTATGGGTACAAACGAAACGCTTGAAAAGGACGAATGCTTGCTTCATTGTTACCGTACGGAATATTCAGGGGATACATTTACCATAGAAAATTGCACGCCCTTGAAGGTCAAGAGCGTGATAGATGACATGTATGTTTCCGGATATGCGGCGGTACAAGTCGTGCCTACCGTTACGCTTGTGACAACAGAAATTGATACTTTGATCGCTCCGATCGTATCTGTTGAAAATTCGTTGGGAAACTCGATCTTGGAAATTTTTTGGAGCTACGAATTTAATTTGGATGCAGAACCCGAAGCCGAAATAGATGCGTACAATCAGATCGGCGAAGAAATAAAAGAAATCGCTGTTTTCGAGGATGACGGCAGCTACCGTTACAATTTGAATTGCAGAGAGAGGGGGCGCTCGGAGTTCTTCGGTATGTATGCCGGCTTGTTCTTCATAGGTATTCTCCTGAGTATTGTATTCCTTTTTGCTGCCGTTCTGATTATCTATTACAAACAAATTTCCGAGGGGTATGAAGATCAGAAGCGCTTTGAGGTTATGCAAAAAGTCGGGATGACCATGCGAGATGTTCGTAAATCCATCAACTCCCAAGTGCTCACGGTATTCTTTTTGCCGCTGCTGTTTGCAGGACTTCATCTTGTTTTTGCTTTCCCGATATTGTGGAAGCTGTTGCAGATGTTTAACTTCAACAACGAGCTGCTGATGATGATGGTTACCGCCGCCGGCTTTTTTGTTTTTGCTCTTGCCTATGCACTTGTGTATAAAATCACTTCTAACGCCTACTATACTATTGTGAGCGGACGAAAAGTATAACTGTTTTTCGAAATGCATCGTCGGGCATTGCCGAAGCGATGCATTTCGTTTTGTAAATGGTTTCGGGACAGTCCGCTAAAGTCAGAGAATCGCTAAAGCCGGCGATTTTTCTCAAAAAAGAAAGAGTTGTGTTTTGAAAAAAAACATGATATAATAATTCCGATCATTTCATAGTGTTTTATAATGGGGCCTCGGAATGCGGCTTTTTGAAAAGCTGTATGAAAACTGTCGGAACAAAGCACTTGCGCTCGACGGTGTTATCGTCATTACTGAAATAGGACCGATTCTTTTACATCGGCATTTGATATAACAGTATAGCGGAAAGGGCGGAACATATCATGGCTGAGAACGGTTTCTTTCGCGTGGGGCTTCGCGGGTTTAAAAAAGAAGATGTATTGCAGTATATTGACGAGATGCAGCGTGCCGGCATGCAGCGCATGACGGAAAGTGAGCAGCTTCGTCAACAGGCGGAGCAGAATGCTGCCATGCAGGCGGAGCGCTGTGCGCAGGCAACGGCACAGCTTCAATCGCTTGAGACAGAGAAGAGCGCTCTTGCGGATGAGCTTTCGGATGTGCAAAAGAAGATGAGTGCCGCACAGGAGCAAACTGCGCGTGTGACCGCTTTGGCGAAGAATTATAAGGGCGAAATTTTGCAGCTGCGGGAGCGTATTTCGCAGCTTGAGCAGGAGGTATCTGTCAAGCAGGTATCCGATGCGGACAAAGCGGAGCGGGAAACCGAGAGCCTGCGTGCCGCATTGTCAGATGCGCAAAAGCAATCGGCACAGCTTGAAAGAGACCTGAAAATCGCGCGTGCGCAGGATATGCGCCATGAATGTGAGACGCTGCGTAGCCGTGTGGAAGAGCTGGAGCGGGAAAACGCGCGATACACAGCGCTTGTGGGAAATGTCGGGCAGCTGATGATGGAGCTGCGCGGCCTTGCAAAGACATTGCTTGAGACCTCTTCCAAGCAAAGCAGGAATTGTATTCTGCGTGCGGAGGCGGCAACAGAAGCACTGGAGAATGCGGCGGCTTCTCTGCGCGCGGCGCTGCAGCAGGAAAATGCGGAGCTGGACGCTCAGCAGCATTCCTGTGAAGAGCGTTTGGAAGAATTTATGAGCAATCTGGAGCAGACGGCTCAAATCGGCGAGGACGGCTTTTTTCGTTGAGCCGCCGTCGCCGTTTATCGGCGAAGAGGGCGGCCGTCAGGAAAAAAATCGCTGTTTGTCAGACGGATACCGTGTGCGGCCGTCGCAGGACGGACAGCGCGCATCAGCCCCTATTCGCGCTGCCGACGGAAAACGCAACCGCGAGAGACGGTCGGCACATGCAAAAAGACAGGGATGGTTTTCTGCTTTAAGGGGTTGGTTGTCATAAAAACGGCATATATACATACGAATGAATTGCGGGAGGCTGCAAAGAGTCTCACTTGCGGGGATCGTGTGTTTCTTTCGGGAACGGTGTATACCGCCCGCGATGCGGCGCACAAACGCATCATGAATTTGATTGGGGATAACAAACCGCTCCCGTTTCCGCTTGAGGATGCGGTGATTTATTATTCCGGCTCTACTCCGGCGCCGGAGGGCTTGCCGATCGGTGCCTGCGGCCCGACGACCTCCGGCCGAATGGATGTGTATACACCGACGCTCTATGACTGCGGACTGTGCGCCACCATCGGAAAGGGCGCGCGGGACAACCGCGTGCTAGAGGCCGTTATGCGAAACGGCGGAATCTATTTGTGCGCGGTCGGCGGCGCGGGAGCACTCGCGGCAAAAAGCGTGCTGTCCTGCGAAGTGATTGCGTTTGAGGATTTGGGCTGTGAGGCGGTCAAACGCCTCGTTGTCGCGGATTTTCCCTTGATCGTGGCGGTGGACAGCCGGGGCGGGAACCTGTTTGTTTGACCCGCAGCGGCAGATTGTGTAAAAATAATGAAAATACTATTTTGAAGGAGTGCATACAATATGGCAGAGCTCAAGTATGAAATTGTAAAGGAATGCGGCGTGTTGTCTCAGTCGCCTTCCGGTTGGACAAAGGAACTGAATCTGATCAGTTGGAATGATCGCGCTCCCAAATATGATATTCGTGACTGGGCACCGGATCATGCCAAAATGGGGAAGGGATGTACACTTTCTCCCGATGAGGTGATTTTGCTGCGCGATCTGCTCAACGAGATTGATCTGTAAGTCATATGCCGTGTGACGGCAGCAGTTTTGCGGAAAGGGATGAAATCCCGTGGACATTTTTATTTTAATGTTGCAATCCTTTGTACAAGGCATCGTACAAGGGATTACCGAATGGCTTCCTGTGAGCAGTACGGGGCATATTTTATTGCTCAATGCTGTTTGGCCGATGGATGTCAGCAAGGAATTCTGGGATCTGTTTAAGGTCGTTATCCAGCTTGGATCCATTATGGCGGTCGTGGTGCTGTATTTCCGCCGTCTTAACCCGTTTTCAAAGAAGAAAACCTATCAGCAGAACAGAGAAACGCTCTCTCTTTGGGGAAAGGTGATCGTCGGCAGTATTCCCGTTGCTGCTGCCGGATTACTGCTGAATGACCTGATCGACGATTATCTTTCTGTTCCGCCTGTCATTGCGGCGGCGCTGATTGTTTACGGAATCGGGTTTATTGTCTTTACGGATACCCGCTTGAAAAAGCCGCGCATTTGCCATATGAACGAATTGAGCTATAAAACGGCAATTGTTATCGGCTTGTTTGAAGCGCTTGCTTTGATTCCGGGCACTTCCCGTTCGGGAGCCACCATTTTGGGCGCGCTGCTTATTGGTGTGTCGCGTTCGGTGGCGGCTGAATTTTCGTTCTTTATGGCCATTCCGGCCATGCTGGGAGCGAGCGGACTGAAATTTGTCAAGATGCTGATCGAGGGAGTGAATGTCACCGCTCCCGAATGGATGGCGCTGATCATTGCTACGCTGGTTTCTTTTGTCGTGTCGCAGTTTGCTATCCGCTTCCTGATGGGCTTTATTAAAAAACACGATTTCCGCTCCTTTGGCTATTATCGCATTGCGCTTGCTTTGATTATTATCGTCTGTCTGATAGCCGCTCCGTCGATTTTTGCAGGCGTACAGTCTTAACAAATTGGCAGACCGATTGGGTTGGCAGCCCGAAAAAGAGCGCGTCGGAAAACCGATGTATCTGCCTGTTGCCTGCCCAAGAAAGGCCTCTATGCCGCGGCATATGCTGCCGCGGGGTGTGAAGCCTGGCTTGAATCGGAATAAAAATGCCGCTGAAAGAAAAGCTTTCAGCGGCATTTTTTCTTTTTTGAGGTGGCTTTTTATCCTTTGACGGCGCCGGCAATGACGCCTTTGATGATATATTTCTGACAAAAGAGATAAAAAAGAATAATCGGAATAATCGCCAGCACCAGCATGGCCATAAAGCCGCCCCAGTCGATAGAGCCGTATGCCCCTTGCATGGCAATTTGTATGGTCACGGGCAAGGTTTTGTATTTTTCCGTTCCCAGTACCAAATACGGCAGCAGATAATCGTTCCATATCCACATGGCGTTTAAAATGGCCACTGTGATGGCGGTCGGACGCAAAACGGGAAACACCACGAGGAAAAAGGTTTGAAGCGGGTGACAGCCGTCAATGGTTGCCGCTTCCTCGATATCTGTCGGAATGGCTTTGATAAAACCGCTGAGCATGAAAACGGACAGCCCTGCGCCGAAGCCGAGATACAGAAGAAGAATACCGACGGGGTTATCCAAATGAAGAACATTTGCGGTATAAACGGTCGTGTACATCACCATTTGAAACGGAACAATCATGCTGAAGACAAACAGCAGATACAGCGCCTTCGTTATGCGTGAGCGCACGCGGGTGATGTACCACGCGCTCATAGAGGCGCCGATGACAATCAGCAGGACCGAACCGACGGTGATAAAAAGGGACCGCAGAAAAGAGCCGATAAAATCGGAGGCTTGTATGCCCTTGATATAGTTTTCAAACCCCGCAAAGGTTTCTGCCGTCGGAAACGAAAACGGCGCGCTCATGATGGTGAATTTGGATTTAAATGAATTGATGAGCACCAGTGCGATAGGAATGAAAAAGAGAACGGTCAGTAAAATCAAGAGCGTGAAAGCGGCAATGCGGGAGGCAGCCTTGGATTTCAAAAGAAACGCTCCTTTCTGATTAAAAATGCAACGAGGCGGGGAAAAGCGGCTTTTGCGTCAACTGTCTGTTTCCTTGCGGCGGGTCAGCCACAGTTGGAAAAAGGCAATCAGCGCCAGAATGATGAAAAATACGACAGCTTTTGCTTGGCCGACCCCCTGCCAGGAAAGATTGCGGCCGTAAAAGGTATCGTAAATATCCAGCGCCAGCATAGAGGTCTCGCGTCCGGGTGCACCGGCGGTCAACGCCAAATTTTGGTCGAACAGCTTGAAAGAGTTGGTCAGTGTCAGAAAGGTGCAGATGGTGATTGACGGCATGACCATCGGCAGGGTGATATGCAAAAGCTGCTGAGAAGAAGACGCGCCGTCAATGGCGGCCGCCTCCTTGAGCTCGCCGGGAATATTTTGCAGACCGGCAATATAAATCACCATCATATAGCCGATGAGCTGCCAGTTGGTGAGCAATACAAGCCCCCAAAAGCCGTAGTCGGCGGAGTAGGTGATGTCGACGCCCGCAAAGGCGAGTACGCCGTTGATCAACAAATTCCAAATATAGCCGAGCACAATGCCGCCGATCAGATTCGGCATAAAAAAAACGGTGCGAAAAAAGTTGGTGCCGCGCAGTCCTTTTGTCAGCAAAAGCGCGAGACAAAAGGCGATGACATTGACCGATATGACCGAAACAACCGTAAATCGAATCGTAAACCATAGGGCATTGAGAAAATTTTGATCGGTTGTGAAGGCGCGGATATAATTCTCAAGTCCGACCCACTGCGCATCGGTGACGGTGGTAAAATCGGTAAAAGACAAATAGATACCCGACAAAAACGGCCACAAAAAAGCAATGGCAAAGGCAATCAGCGTGGGCAGCACAAAAATCGGAAAGTAGGCTTTTAAACTTTTTTGCATAGAACAACCCCTCTTTTGACAAAGCGTGCCTTGGATACTGTTTTAAAGCGCCGCACTTTCCTCGTTCCAGCCAGGCGCATATACAGGTGATTGCTGTCGATGCAGTCCTGGACATACCGGAGAG